>CAYXLV010000234.1:0-3668 GCA_964465995.1 uncultured Coxiellaceae bacterium
AGCATGCAACGAGCACTATTGAACAAGCTGCTAGCTTGGAAAAATCGCCACCGGCGCAAGCCCATTTTGCTAAGAGGGGCACGCCAAGTCGGAAAAACCTATCTCGTTGACCAGCTTGGTCAGCAATTTCAAAAATTTCATCAGATCAACTTTGAGCTAGAGCCCGCTTATAAACGCTGTTTTGACACGCTACAGCCGGCAAAGATTCTAGAGTCTATTGCCTTAGAGAGCGGTATTAAACCTGAGCCCCAACAAAGCCTGTTATTTCTCGACGAAATTCAAAATTGTCCGAATGCGATTATGGCGCTGCGTTACTTTAAAGAGCTAATGCCTGACCTGCATGTCATCGGTGCCGGCTCATTACTCGAGTTTGCTCTCAAAGAAAAAGATTTTTCTATGCCCGTCGGTCGCGTGCAATTTATGCACTTAAAACCATTATCGTTTCGTGAATATTTGCGAGCGTATGACTACGCCATATTGGATGATTATCTAAGCCAGGTGACTCTGCAAAATCCACCCAACGAGACCGGGCATAAGAAACTACTTGAATTGGTTAAAAAGTATATCGTGCTTGGTGGCATGCCCGAGGTCCACCAAGACTACTTGGAAAGCCACGATATCAACGAGTGTCAAACGATTCAAACTTCAATTTTAAGCACGTATCAGCGTGATTTTGGTAAGTATGCGTCGTTAGATATGCACGAATATCTCGCAGATGTTTTTACAGCAGCCCCAAGCTTAATAGGCCAGCAAATTAAGTATGTTGATATTAATAGAGAAGCGCGCTCTCGAAACCTTAAAAAAGCAATTGAATTACTAGAGAGTGCTGGTGTCGTGCAAAGAGTTTTTGCTTCACAAGCAAATGGCTTGCCACTCAATGCAACAATTAATGAGAAAAAATTTAAACTGGTTTATCTCGATGTCGGCTTAGCGAGTCGAGTCAGTAAAATTGATGTGAGCACTTTATTACAAAGTGAAACTAACTTTCTGAATCGTGGCCACATCACAGAGCAATTTGTTGGCCAAGAGCTATTGGCCTATCAGCCTTATGAAGAAGAGCCAGAGTTATTCTATTGGGCCAAGGACAAACCTGGCAGCCAAGCAGAGGTAGACTTGGTCTTCCAGCATCAAGACGCCATTTTGCCAATTGAAGTTAAAGCCGGAAATACAGGAAGGCTTAAATCGCTTCGTATTTTTATGGAAGAAAAAAGATCGGCACTAGGCATCCGTGTATCGCAAAAGCCACTCAGCTACACAAATGGTATTTTGTCCGTACCCTATTACTTGCTTAGCGAGCTACATCGATTGATTGATGAGGTCTAACTAGCCTAAGGCTATCACCACCTAGATTTAGGTAATGGCCATTACCCAAATTTGGGTAATGTACATTGCCCAAACCCCGAAGCCTTGCTACTATCCCCACATGGACCCAAGATTTTCAGCCTATAACACCCACATCAATGAACCCGATCGCTATTGGGAAAACGATAGCCAACTGCGTAACTTAAAAAACCAACCCTTTATTTATGAACACCCGCTTATCCAGGAACTGCCAAGAGATACTCCCGGCATCTACACCGTTGGCGGTGGTAGACAAATTGGCAAAACCACCCTACTGAAACAATGGATTGCTAGCCTAATGGCAAGCGGCGTGCCTCCGAGCACGATATTTTTTTATACGGGTGAACTGATTAATGACCACCACGAATTGGTCAGCTTGTTAGAAGACATCACTAATGCTAATCATAAGCAGCAACGCCTGTATTTGATTATCGATGAAATTACCTATGTAAAAGACTGGGAAAAA
The DNA here is from genome assembly GCA_964465995.1 of uncultured Coxiellaceae bacterium. Lineage (GTDB taxonomy): Bacteria > Pseudomonadota > Gammaproteobacteria > Coxiellales > Coxiellaceae > CAYXLV01. The sequence continues at coordinate 1,808 of CAYXLV010000234.1, forward strand.
GGCATTAAGTTTGCTGCAGATGCTGGTATGTTAGAAAACTGCATTGTTGTGCTAACAGGCTCTGATCTAACCTTAATGCAATCCGCTCGGATGTCGTTCCCTGGTCGCCGTGGCACAGCGGATGAAGTGGATTTTCATATATACGCATTATCATTTCGAGAGTTTTTGGTGATGAAGCAATCAATCCCAGAGATAGAAACTTACATCAATAGCGATGCGTTACCGAACCCCGAGGTCATGCAAACACTGTATGCCGAATTTCAAAACTATCAAATCCACGGCGGCTATCTCACCGCCATCAACGATATTGCACGCGATGGAGCTATCAAAAAAGCCACCTTAAAAACCTATTCCGATTGGATACGCGGTGACGTACTGAAACGAGGCAAACAAGAACTTTATCTAAAAGAAATTTTAAAAGGCATTTTAAAGCACTATAACAAACAAGTGACTTGGCATAATCTCGCTGACGAAATGTCAATTGACAGTCATAAAACCGTTTCGGATTACTGCGATTTATTAGCAACAATGGATGCCCTCTACATCCAAAGCGCCTTAATGGAAGATAAACTCACTGCCGCACCCAAAAAAGCGCGTAAACTCACCTTCACCGATCCCTTTATTTATCACGCTATCAAACACTGGCTAAAACCCAGTGCCGATCCAAATGAGCAAATTCAAAACGATGTTACAGATGCAGTAATCAGCTCTGACCTTGTCGAGGCCATTGCCATCAACCATTACCAGCGCCTTTTACCAACCTACTACATCAAAAGCGAAGGTGAAGTAGATATTGCTTATATAGAAGATGAAAAATTTTGGCCCATCGAAATCAAATGGCGTAATCAAATACGTCCCAAAGATATTAAGCAAATAAAAAAATACAAGCGCAGCAAAATCTATTCAAAAATATCAGACTACCGCCATCTCGACGGTGTGCCGATGCAGCCATTACCATTAGCATTATTACGACTAAAAAAAGGGGCTTCATAAAGAAGCCCCAGCCACTACAAAACCAACTTGGATTAATGCTTAAGTGTTACATTGACATCGGTGTAACTAGCATCGAAATTTGCGACGGTATAACCACCGTTACAAGATTTTGTGATTAATTTAGGCAGATTAAAATCAACATCTTGAATGGTTAATAAACACTGGTGTTGTGCATCTTTACCGGCAGAAATAGTAAAAATACCGCCCTCTAAGTGGCCTGCTGGCTCACTAACCACGACTTGATCTCTGGAAAGTTTAATAATTTTAAGAGGACCGGAAACAACATGATTGGCTAAGACATTGCCACCAAAAAAACTATAGACATCGTTGAAGGCGGCGGGTTTGGCAAGCGCGGCAGTCCCGAAGGTTAGGCCGGCGGCCAGGGTAACGCTGGTGATCAGCTTTAACAGTTTCTTTTGCATATTGAGCTCCTCGAAATTTATGTTGCGAGCATGCTAGTGCAAGCATCGCTAGATAAAAAGACAAACATTAAAAACTGATTGTTCTGCTATATTGTGTAATAATCCCAGCTTTGACCTGAAAGTAGTGAGTATCTCCCGATGCAACCTGAAATTGATCACATAATGACCTTTATAAAGGTGGTTGAGCTTGGCAGCTTCACCGCCGCAGCGGATGCGATGCAAGTCTCCAAATCCGTTGTCAGCAGCCACGTATCCCTATTAGAACAAGCCTTAGAAACGCAACTCTTAAAACGCACCACCCGCAAACTGATTGTCACCGATGCCGGTGATGTTTTTTATTCACGAGTGCGAGACATCCCCAAACAAATTGAAGCCGCGATCCAAACCCTCCAACCGTTTGAAGAAAAACCCCATGGCAATTTAAAAGTGATTGCGCCCTCTAACTT
>CAYXLV010000235.1:0-3666 GCA_964465995.1 uncultured Coxiellaceae bacterium
CATTAGAAAATACTATCGACTCTTCCATTGAGATTTCAAAGGAGTTTATAGAAAAGCAGAACTCTATGCTTAGATTTTGGAAAGAAGCTAAAAAGCAAGAAAAAGCTGAGAAAAAGCAGACTGAGGAAATTGACAAGCAGCGGGAAGATATTGCAAAGAAATTATATGTGGTAGCAGATGAGAAAGGTTATGAATGCCACAATGTACCTGATGATAATAGCTGCCAATTTCATGCTATAGCCCATCAGCTTAAATTATTTGAGGAAAAACTAAAGTTTAAAGGCGCACTTGAACTTTTAACCTTGAATTATAACGATTTAAGAAAACTAGCAGTTAGTGTAATCAAGCGTAATAGAACGGAATTTGAACCCTTTATTGGTCATGAGAAATTTGATCAATACGTTTTCAATATGGAAGATATTGACGAATGGGGAGATAGTTTTACTCTTCTTGCAATTTCACAAGCATTAAACATTAATATCATTTTACTACATGCTGATGGTAATGTATTGCATTTTCCAGAAACACCCTCTACTAATGCCGTGCTAAACATTAGCATAGGTTATAACGGCCATAACCATTATTGGTCACTAAAAGCAAAACTATTAAATGACAACACTCAATCTAAAGATTTAAACCAACAGAATTTTGATCAAATTAATAGTATTTTTGTTAATCCTAATAATAAAATTGAAAAACTAAGGAAAAAAATCATAAGAGATTATGAACTATCCAATGAATCATCACAAGAGTTGTTACTAGGTTTGCTAAAAGCAGTGATTGCCAATAAACCATCTGATATTTCTTGCTTTATTAAATTAGGTGCTAATGTAAATGATGTTAACAAAGATGGTAAGACAGCTTTACATTTTGCAGTCGAGGGAAAATTAGCAGCTTGTGTTAGAGAATTATTAGAAAACAACGCAAGCTATAATATCGAGGATTCATCCCGTAAAACAGCATTAGACTATGCTCAAGAAATAAATGATAGTGAAATTCTTAAACTATTCCCCTATAGTCAGGCAAAAAATCCTAATATATAGCATTGACGTACCCCCCCATGTCAGCATAGTTGTCGCCTCTAACGCAAACCTAAAAAGGGGGCAAAACGAGCGCCAGAAATGCAACAACTATCAACAGCAACAAAAGAAGCTATTGTATACCGGTAGTATACCGGTAGGACGCACCTGCTAATTGTCCCATTTGTTCACTTAACTAAATGATTGTTAAAGCCCTCAAATCTAGGTCGGTCTGGCTGCTGTCTCATTTAGTTTATTTTTGATCTTTATGAGAGGCTCCTTGTTGCAAATTCATTATCTTTGCTGTTGTTAACGAAATGAGATTTGTACTGAGCTTATATTGAGCACGACTTTTGACTTTGAGATGCATGGCAAAAAAGGCTTTATCAAGCTAGTGAAAAATTATATTGAAGTTATTTTGTATGCCGCCTTAAATGAGACGGTAGCTAGCCCGAACTAGCGTTAGTGGGTCTAAAAATCATTTAGTTAAGTGAACCAATGGGACAATTAGCAGGTGCGTCCTACTTGTTGCTACTTGTTGTTGCTAAGTCGAGGCTGGGTAGGCTCTTTGTATTCTGCCTCAAATAAAGTTGTAACTAGTAACTATGTAGTGCAGGATTTTTTTATTTTAATATTTTCATTTGTGCTAAAAAGTTCTAAAAAAATAAAACCCAAAGTTGCATTCACCAACAAAAAGAGTTTACAATCAACGTCACTCGACGGAGGTGCACTAACACCTCCAATCGAGCTAACCACAAATTCAACCTTTACAGGAAGGCTGACCTCATGGCTGCGTATATCTTAACGGATCTGAATTTAACCTTAAAGGGATATTCAACTTTATCTCGATGCTTTGTGCAATCAATGGCCAAAGCGACTAATTTGAGCAGCAAAAAAGAGTTGTCCATGATGGCATGTGGTGCGTTTTCAACTAATTTGTTTAGAACGTGGCGCTCAAGTTACAAGGAGTGGGAAAAAAGGAATATCTGTTAAGACGAATAGCTCCTGGCGTATCTGTGGCGCCGAAGTAGCTAGAGCGTGCTTGCCTTTGGCGCCAAGATAGCTTTGCGTGTTGTTATTGTTGGTGATTAGAAAAATGCTTGGTAATCTCGCATAAAAATATGTGGAAATATAAATTTAATCCATGAAAAATTGATAGGCTTATCCGCATGAAACAAAATTACAGTAATGAAAATCAACTAGATGACTCAAGTAACTCAGAAACCAGCAATGCTATTGAAGCTAGAAGACCAGTCACAGATAGTGCAGCATGGAATATACTACCAATTGATATTATCGCTGAAATAATGTCAAACTTAAATTTTCCTGATCTTTACAATTTTGCCGCATCAAGCAAACTCTTTTTTTATGCATTATGTTGCTATAGTTACTTGGGCAGTAAATTTGGTGTAAGTGTTTCACCAAGATTGGATCTGATTATAAACGCCATTTTTAAAGATATTACTGTCCCGATTTTATTGATACAAAATAACCTGCGTAAAGAATTGCAAAATGAGTTGAGGTATAGTTCCCCAAGGAATCTTCACATTGGTAGTGCCAATAAAATAACAAAAATTGCATCAATATATCGTGAGCATATTTGTGTAACTGATTTAATAAACAGGCTAAAGCAAGGTAAAATACCAAATGATGAACTAATAGAAGGAATTACAATATTAATTATTCTAGATGAGGCTAAGGCTTTAAAAAAAGTTATTGCAAATGCACAATTATATGATTTTAAAAAAAGCTATTTTTTCTATTATCAATATATCTCATTAAAAGATGCACTAGGTTCTACTGTTTGTCATGATGCCATTATGCCGGGCTCTTCCTCTGGTAATCAGTTTCAGATAAATTTCGACCTTAAGAAAACTAAAAATACCATTCCTCCTTCTAAAAAAGACTACTTAGAAAAAATTAATGACTCATTTTTGTTAGTCACGCATGATCATCTGGCAGGTTTTCTTTTATCAGTAGGATTGGAATTTTATAGTGAAGGTTGCTTAAAGATATTGAAAGGGATTTCTTCAAGTGTTTTCAATATACAATCTGATTATATCAACAGCCTATCACCCAAGCAGGTTATTCTACTTTTTAAAAATAATCCCGTAATGGAAGAGCAAATAAAGGAGATTCTGAAGCCACAAGAGGTGGAGTCACATGAACCCCTAAATAAGCTTTCTTTAGTATGCATTTATCAAGCGGTTCTTAGCTATATGAGCTATGAAAAAGCTATAAATCTTTTGAATGTGAGCTTCACGCATTTCTTTTTCTTTTTACTCTATATCCCAAAAGACGATTTTAATCTTTTAATAAAAGAAACTATTAATCATAAGTTTGTTATCAAAAGTTGTCTGCAGATGGGGATTATTAAAAATGCTGGCATGCTTGATTACTTGAAGAATGGATACATTAAAATTTTAAAAGATTTTCAAAATATGTTGTCAGTAAATTATGAGTGGTTTTACTACGTAAATGTGGATAGAAATGATTTTATCGATGAGCTCGAATCAAAAAGGAAGAGTTATTACTCTATTATTTTCGATAGTATTCAATCACATTATCACCAGATTGAATCATCACACCCATTTTGCAAGAAGCTCATACAAAGTATGCCTGATAATGTGTTTATTATGTTATGGTA
>CAYXLV010000236.1:0-3659 GCA_964465995.1 uncultured Coxiellaceae bacterium
ATCTAATGTATACCTCAGGCTCCACTGGCCAACCTAAAGGAGTGCTGGTTAATTATCACAATTTTAATAATTTAATTGTTTGGTATCGCACGCGTTTTTTTGATGCAAACGATCGCACTTTTATTTACACGTCTCTTAGTTTTGATCTCACTCAAAAAAATATTTTTACCCCACTCACTTGTGGCGCCCAAATTTACTTCCACCAAGCCAAGGATCACTTTGAGCCCAAAGCCATTATTGCTGCTATTGCAGAACATCGCATTACGCATATCAACGCACCCACCTCTGCTTTTCTGCCTTTATTAGCTAACAACAATGACCTTGCCAACTTTGCTAGTCTAAAAAATCTAGTCCTGGGAGCGAGCTTACTCAATGGTGGTGCTTTAAAAGGCTTGCATGCAAAACACCCTCATTTACACATAATGAACTCTTACGGACCGGCTGAATGTACTGATGTTTGCGCTTGCTATGATATTACCGCGGCAGACATTGCTAATAATAAAGCGATCCCCATGCAGCCACCCATTAGCAATAGCGAAATATTTTTACTGGATCGTTATTTACAACCACTGCCACTGGGTACTATTGGTGAGATTTTCGTCAGCGGCTTTGGCGTAGCGCAAGGCTATCTTAATCGACCAAACAGCACTCAAAACGCTTTTATCGAAAATACATTATCGATAAGCCAATATGCAAAGCACTATCAACTATACCGTACAGGTGACCGCGGCTTAATTGATCAAGCCGGCAGGCTTTACTTTATTAACCGTACTGACAACCAAATTAAACTACGCGGTTATCGAATTGAACTGGGTGAAATTGAAAATTGTTTAAATGAATTGGATCAAGTGAAAGCCGTTAGCATCCAGCCTTACCGCACCCCTCAACAAACCTATATTCTTGCTTTTGTCGTCATGGAAAATGTTGATGATGCAGCAAAGACTAAGCAACAACTACAAAATGCCCTGCATCAACAGCTACCACGGTATATGACACCACATCATTTTTTCTTTTTAGACACGCTACCATTAAGCACGCATGGCAAAGTAGACAACACGCAGCTGCTAGAGCATGCTCAACAATACTTTAGCAGCAACGAGCCTATCAAAAACGCAACTCCCACCGAAACAGCGCTTGCAACACAATGGTCAAACCTGCTTGGCATAACTATTAATACTAAAATCGCTAATTTTTTTAAGTGCGGTGGCGATTCGTTACTTGCTACAAAGTTAGCTTGCTATATAGAAAAACAGTTTAAAATTGCCATTCGAATCTTAGATCTTTATCAACACCCTGTGCTAAAAGACCTAGCCACTTTTATTGATCAACAACAGCCTATATCAGCACCAAGCAACCACCACTTAACCAAGCAAGACACTCTTTTATCAATACAGCAACAAACCACTTTACGCCTATCGAAAACCCATCCACACTTTGCGAGGGCGTATCATTCCGCCTATTTATTTACTATCACTGGTAAGATTAATGTCGCACTTTTGCAAGCAACCATCGAAGATGTTTGCGCAAACTTCCCTATTTTTTTTGAAAACTATACGATTGATAACAAACTGCAAATCACTAAAACTGATAAACCAAACAAATTTAAGGTCAAACTACAACACTGTAGTGCTGATGCAGTGGCTAGACTCACTCAAAATCCACAACTGGATATCAGCCATGACTCATTGTTTAACGTGACCATTTTTAAAGTAGACGAACATCTATCTTATCTTTATTTATACGGACACCACTGCATTTCAGATGCAGAATCAATCTCTCAACTGTGCAAGTATATTAGTGATCACTATACTGCACGCCAAGCCGGCAAACCCACACCAACCATCATAGAACAACCTGACTACACTGCTTATATTCATTGGCAACATCATTTCCTCTCCAGTGACAGCTATCAAAAGCAGTTACAACAATACTGTCAAACTATTGCCGATTATTATCCACTGTCATTACCCTACGACCAAACTGACAGCAATCGCTTCACAACACAGTGTCAATTTTTTTCAGTGCCACTCAACACACTCAATCAACTTAAACAACTCTGCCATGAACAACAGACAAGCTTATTTAGCGCACTCTGGGCTGCTATCAGCTTGCAAATGCAACGCTATGCAAACGCTAATACACTTTTTGCTGGCACCAACGTCTCCAACCGCTATCCTCGAGAATTTGCAGCAACGATTGGTTTTTTTGCTTCGGTATTTATTATTCGCGCGGATCTTAAACCACAAGAATCATTTTGTGATTATCTACAACGCCTTCATCAGCAGTTAATTACTGCAACAGATTTTCATCACCTCCCCATCAAAGATGTACTAAAAAAAATTGGTGCCAAACATCAAACCCAAATTCATACGGCAATCCCATTTGGGATAGAATTTATTGGCGCTTCGCAGTTAACTCAATTGATGCTTGATAAAGCAAAAATTGAATTCAAAAACCTCGATTATACCAATGGCAAATTTCAACTGTGCTTCCGATTTTTAGAAAGACAAAATGAGCTTGCACTGGCAGTCGAATACAATACACAGCGATTAAATGATACGACCATCCAACAGTTGGCAAATGAGTTTATCGATTTACTAAATAATATTGTTGTTTCTCCAGACACACTAACAACTACGTTAGCAACCCAATCGTCGATAACACCTAAAGAAAGTAATAGCCAGCAACAACACACTTCAGCTGATGAGCTTGAAAATGATATTGCAAACATCTGGTGCCAAGTATTAGGAATTGAGCAAGCCACCTACAATGCAGATTTTTTTGGCTTAGGTGGTGACTCTATGCTGGCGATTGAAGTGCTCTATGCGCTTGAGAAAAAACTTGACCAATCCTTCAAAGTAGAAGATTTCTTTCAGTTTCCAACCATTCAAACATTTGCTGAGTTTGTTCGAAACCAAACACCCAAGACTGCAACCCCTGTTTCAACTTATCAACCCATCATTACTTTTAACAATGTTACTCATCCGAAAGCCAATATATTTTGCGTTCACCCTATTGCAAACCCGGCCGATGTATATCGATATTTTGCTGAGCATTTTACAGATGATACGGGAATTCAGTTTCATGCCGTTAACTCCTACAACTATTATCACCACACCAAGATTAATAACTTAAAATTACTAGCAGCGCTTTATAATGATGCATTATTACAAACTCAACCCACCGGACCCATTTATTTAATGGGTTGGTCGTATGGCGGTGTGCTTGCTTATGAAATGGCGCAGCAGTTACTAGCTGATGCAAAAGATGTGCGCGGTCTCTATCTCTTAGATTCGTTTGTATTACCTGATGCAATCAAACCACACTTTAGCGAGCTGCAAACGTGCTTTGCAAGGCTGCGTGATGCCATCTTTAATCAACATGGCGCCGCTGCACCGGAACAATCACATTTTAGTGAACTGCTACCACTTGAATTACAATTAATGCAAAATTATCGCCATCAAGCATACCCCGGACGTGCCATTTTATTTAAAGCCGCAACTGCTTTTGATTATCCATTGACCATGAGCGCAACTGAAACTTTACACTTTCAATCTTTACAAAATTTTTTACTGCAAGCACCACACAATGGTTATGAACAACTTATCAATCAGTTACAAACTTTCACACTGGAAAGTAATCATCATTATTTATTAAAC
>CAYXLV010000237.1:0-3654 GCA_964465995.1 uncultured Coxiellaceae bacterium
AAGCAACCCATCCAAGAAGAAAAAATTGTTATCGTCGGCAACTGCCAAGTAGGAAAAACAGCTTTATCCTCAAAAATCGTAGAGGATAAATCCATTGAAGAATACAACTCCATGGCCACCGTTCAAGTTAAGTACTTTTCAAAAAAAATTCAGCAAAATGAAAAAAAATCACTATTACATATATGGGAAATCGGCGGCCAAGAAATTAATGGTCATATGACAAATGTTTACTATGGAGGTATGGACGCAGCTATTTTCGTCACCGGAGCGATAAAGCCTAAAGTCAGTTATATCAAAAACATCACCAGAGAGACAAAGCCTGAAGCCGATGATATTAAAAAATGGTCTGAAGACATTAAAAAATTTGAACATAAAGAAAATATAAACATTCCTAAACTGTTAGTCGTAACATTTATGGATAGAGTCGAAAAGCATAATTATGCGTCTCTTAAAGAAAGCATTGAAATAAAAGCTAACCAAGCAGACATTGCAGTAGAAGACATTATTTACTGCTCAGTTAAAGAAAATGCCATCTATAAACCCACACAGTCAGGCTTCGAAAAAACTGATGAAGCACTTATTAGTATTTTCCACTGTATCTCAAATAAAGTCCCTGAGAAAGTTCAAGAAGAATCGCCAGCAAGCGAAGAGAGTTCCGAAGGGAGCCGCAACAGTGTGAATTCAATAAACAACAATTCTGAAGGAGGCTTGGTCAACTCACTTAAAAACTTAAGCTTTTTTGCACAGCCAAACAACGACCCTGAAAAAGAAACAAAGGATGAAGGAATCTTGCTCAGATCACTCAAAAGTTTCAGCTCCAACTTTTTATAACATCAAATAGAGAATCTAACCAAAAAAACAAAGGATAATAAAGAAAGCTTATCCAAACAGCTCAAACCTCATTACAACTCACCCACTCCCGGCTAAAATGCTTTGCAAATAGCATTTTAGCGCCGGCGAGATGGTTTTTAATCCATTAGAACCGCGTGTAATTTTCGCAATACTAATATTTAATTCCTTAGCAATTTCACGCTGAGTTTTTTCACCACGCAATAACTCACTAATTAACTGCAAACGTGTCTCTAGGTGTGCTTGTTCTTCAGGAGTAAAAATAAAAGTCATTAATTCTTGTAAGATCGCTGGGTCAGTCGAGCGATTAAATAGAGCCAACAATTGCAGCTGGGCTTCTGTCATACTCATGCTGGAAACTCCGGGGCTATTGCATACAACATTTTTTAAATTTCCGACCACTGCCGCAAGGACATAATTCGTTACGTCCTACTTTTGCTGGTGGCGTGATCAGCTGGTGTGATAAAGCACCCGTATAGTACCACCGTCCATCGACTCGCTCAAAAATGCTTTTTTCATGCATGCAACATGGCTTTCCTGCCTCTATAAGAAAAGCTTTAAACTCGACATAAGCTTGAGCAGGTGCTTGTAAAGGACCAAAATCAACCACTTGTAACTTTGAAAATGTGGTTTGGCTGGCCCACTGTTTTGCTGCCTCGTGATTAAAGGCTTGTAATGCGTCGCCCCCTGAGGTTTGTTCAATATAATCAATATCACCTAGTTTGTAGGCGGTATAGCGAGAACGCATTAATTGCTGCGGTGTTTGCGGCAACTTCTGGCGGGCGATAAAAGGTTCGCAGCAGGTTTGATAGGGCTGGTTTGAACAGCAAGGGCATAAGGTTGCCGTGTTAATCAATAAACTCTTCCACAAGCAATTGTAGTTTTTTGCGGCCTTTATATTCGTTGATATTTAAACGATACGTTAGCTGCGCTGTTTTGCAGTGTTGGTCTGGCCATTTCTCGGTATCAACATTGAAGGCAATTGCATCGATAAAGTGATCTGTTTGTGGCACCTGCAATACCATTTTCATATGTCGCCCACCCACTATATGTTGATCAATTAAGTGAAATTCACCATCAAACATTGGCTCCGGAAAGCCTTGCCCCCAGGGACCCGCTTCGCGGATAACTTCAGCTAAGCTAAAGGTAATGTCTTCATGCTTTAATGGGCCGTCCGTTTCGACTTTGCCTTGTAAATGATCTTCGTTAACGCGTTGACTGACGATGGTTGCGAATGCTTGTTGGAATGCATCAAAATTATCGGGATGGATGCTTAAACCGGCTGCCATTGCATGACCACCAAATTTTTCGAGCAACTCAGGATATTGTGTTGCTACAGCATCAAGTGCATCTCGAATATGCAAACCACCAATTGATCTGGCTGAACCTTTTAGCGTGTTATCGTCTACTTTTGCAAAAGCAATCACCGGACGATGAATTTTTTCTTTGACACGTGATGCGACTAATCCAACTACGCCTTGATGCCAATGTTCGTCGTATAAACACAATGCGACGGGTAAGGTGTTGGAAAAATTTAAATGAACTACGATTTCAAAAGCTTCACGCTGCATTTGGTTTTCTATGGCGCGACGTTCGTAATTTAATTGATCGAGTTGCTCTGCCATACTTTTTGCAGCTGCGGGTGTTTTTGCTAATAAACACTCAATACCTAATGACATATCATCCAAACGCCCTGCTGCGTTTAACCGCGGTCCTATTGCATAACCTAAATCGGAGGCCACTAGTTGGGCTGGAATGCGTTTAGCAACTTCTAATAAAGCAATAATACCTGGCCGGGCTTTACCCGCACGAATTCGTTCTAAACCTTGGTGCACTAAAATGCGATTGTTTTTATCCAGCGGCACCACATCGGCAACGGTTCCAAGCGCTACTAAATCTAAAAACTTTGCCATATTGGGACATTTAATATTTTGCGTTTCAAACCAATTATTATCATTAAGATGACTGCGCAGTGCCAACATGACATAAAAAATCACACCAACACCCGCTAAACATTTGCTAGGGAAATCATCGCCAGGTTGATTGGGATTCACAATGGCATAAGCAGCGGGTAACACTTCACCCGGCAAATGATGGTCGGTGACGATGACATCAATACCCGACTCATTCGCCCGCTCCACACCTGCATGACTGGCAATACCATTATCCACGGTAATAATGACATCTGGCTTTTGCTCTAAAGCAACCTCCACTATTTCTGGAGTGAGCCCATAGCCATAAGTAAATCGATTAGGCACTAGGTAATTCACATGCTTGGCACCAAATTTCTTTAATGCAGTCAATGCCACAGCCGTGCTTGTTGCACCATCCGCATCAAAGTCGCCAACAATTAAAATACGTTCTTGTTTTGCCAACGCCTCACTCAAACGCGCCACCGCTTTATCCACGTGTAACATTTGTTTAAACGATAATAGGTTTTTTAAACCTCGACTCAATTCATCGGGACTTGAAACTTCGCGGGCTGCGAAAATGCGTTGTAAGACAGGGTGAAGATTAGCTAATTGATTAAAGTCGCCTTTAACTTCGCGGCGCACAATGATTTTTTTCACAATATGTCCTTATATTTTTTCCATCAAAAAAAATTATCGACAGCAAATTTGTATTCTGAAAACCTAAAATACAACAAATGATCTATTGACTGATAATTATCGGCCGCCACTATAACAAAAGAGCTCCTCGCGACGCAACATAAGGGGGTCAACCACGGACAGTTTAAAAATTTTCGATAATAATCAGCAGGTTGTCTTACCCAACTGTCCGTGTCGTACCCGGACAGTTTATGGC
>CAYXLV010000238.1:0-3653 GCA_964465995.1 uncultured Coxiellaceae bacterium
CTTATATAACATAATATATATTGATTAAGAGTAACCATAGACTGAAAGATTCAGTAGCGTCCTCATTATGTAGCGCCGCGGAGCTTATAATTCCCCGCCTCATGCAGCAAATCAGCGGCCCAGCTTCGCCCGCTTGTCGCGGAATCAGGGGAGCTTAGCGACCCCCGTGCGCCTATTCCCCACCCGCGAAACTGTCAATCATCCCACACTGAACATATTCAAGCTGTGATTGTTTATAGTGGTGCAGTAATGCTTTTAAACCCGCAGTTTCAACAAAGGATTGATCTATATTTGTTGTCATATTGTTTTTTGTATTCATATTCAAAAATAAAAAAAAAGAAACAATAGCGATTTTTTTTCTATTTTTGATTTTATTTAGAGCCCCATTACCAATCGAGGGCTCCTTTGGACCACTCATATAAAAAGCCCACGGTTAAAATAACTAAAAATCCAATTCCGATAGTATAACCAAAACCACCAATATCTGCCAAGGCTATACTGAACGGAAAGCAAAACAAAATTTCTAAATCCATTACCAAGAATAGTAGAGCCACTAGATAAAAACGTACATCAAATTTAGAACGCGCATCGTCAAAAGGGTCAAACCCGCATTCGTATTGTGCACTTTTTTCACTATTTGCTCGTCGATATGCTACCAGAAAAGCGGCACCACTAAAAAGCGACGCAAACCCACCAGCAACGATCAAATAAACTAATATTGCAATATAATCAAACATAATGGAATTTAAGAATGTTGTTGAACGCATTCCACCGTATCAAGGATATATTGTTTCATATCTTTTTCGGCTTCTTGATCGAAATCTTTGGTAGCGATAATCGTTTCAAGGAATGGCCATTCATAATCTTCAAGGTCGTTTGTTGCAAGCACCATAAATGCGTCCAGTTGATCCATTGACAGTACGTCTAGGTAACCTTGACTACCCGCATATAGCAGTACAGCTTGCACTGATGTGCTCATTGTTGAGAACTGATCTTGTTTTAGTATTTGTGTTAATCGTTCACCTCGCTCTAATACCTTTTTTGTACTAGCATCCAAGTCACTTGCAAATTGCGCAAAAGCCGCGTTTTCCCGGTATTGGGCTAACAGTAATTTAAGTTGTCCGGCGACCTTTTTCATTGCTTTTATTTGGGCTGCAGACCCTACACGACTGACACTTAATCCAACATTTATTGCAGGTCGAATACCTTTAAAGAATAAGTCGGCCTCTAACGCGCATTGACCATCAGTAATGCTGATTACGTTTGTCGGGATATACGCGCTTAAATCCCCCGCTTGCGTCTCAATAACTGGTAAAGCAGTTAAACTATAACCGTTACCCATATTAGCGGAACGCTCAAGTAAGCGGCTGTGGCAGTAAAATACATCACCAGGGTAAGCTTCTCGACCTGGTGGACGTCGAAGTAGTAAACTCATTTGGCGATATGCGACCGCTTGTTTGCTTAAATCATCATATACGATTAACGTCGGTTCTCCAATATCTCGGAAATACTCTGCAATAGTACACCCGGCATATGGAGCTAAAAACTGAAGCGGCGCAGAATCCGAAGCAGTAGCAGCCACGATTACAGTCCAGTCAATCGCGCCAGCCTCTTCTAATTTTTTCGTCAATTGAGCCACACTTGATCGTTTTTGGCCTACAGCCACGTAAACGCAGGTACTTCCCGATTTATCGGATCCAATAGTACTTAGTGGGTTATCAGAAGCGTAGTTCGCTTCATGTTGTCGTAATTTGGTCTGATGAATTATAGCGTCAACTGCGATGGCAGTTTTTCCTACTTGACGGTCTCCAATTATTAATTCGCGTTGCTTATGTGGGTGACCCGGTTCATTTTTGAGTCACCGTGGATTTTATCTTCAACCTGAATGCTGAAACCAAACCAGCAATGACAGAAAGCGGCCCAGCGTTTAAATGCTGCGCTATGAGGGTGTGATAGATGGAATTTTAATCTTTTGAGTTCAAAAAAGTGTTTCAGTAAAATCAATCTTTTGTGCTTTACGCTACGACCAACCGCAGTTTGCCTAAAGTAAGCTTGCATAAAGCAAACTTGGTCGTAGCTTTGCCAGTACCAACGATAATAGATGTTGGACTTTATCTGTCCCCTATCGCTGGAGGGCTGCTTGGATATTACTGACCCAAGTGATAAAGCGTTTCTACATGATTCCAGTAAATGTTTATCAGTACTGTCTATGTGCATGCTGAGGTGATGGTCGCCTGGACTAAAAGATAAGCGAGCAGCCTTTCCACAAGCACCAGGCAATATGCTCGACAGTGGTGATGTTTTTGATACACTCAGCGTTATCCTTCCATCACCATCAAACAGTCCTGCAATGTAGCCAGAATTAGAAGTTAATTTTATTGGTGGCAAAGGTATGATATTGAACAGCGAGCAAACATGTTCAAATTGTTTGCGTCGACGATCCAATCGGATGTGCCCATTTACACGAGTACATAAATTCATCATGGATTCACGATCGGCTAATCGCCACCGTACACTTGCGCTACCTGCTCGGCGTTTGACACTACCCCCATATTGATTTTGTATTTCACGAAGTATTGGCTCGTCATTTAAGGGGGTCCTAATTTCACATGTAGCAATCCGCTGCTTGTGTAATCCGAAATGCCCACCCGCATCGATAAGCCCTGCAATCCATTGGTCCCAAATGCACACGCTGGCAGGAGCTTCAAGACCCGTTGCCTTTTGTACTCGGGACCCACCCCGAGTGGTTGACACACGTCGGGCAAGCGCCCCACTCTGACCTTCGCGGAAAGATCGAAGGCCTAGAGGCCTTCGCGGTAAAAGCGAAGGTCGAGCAAATGAGACAGAAGCGGGAGTACTTTTATTTTTGGGGTGGGCCGCTGGATTACAATTATACTTTTTTAAAGCCTTTGTGCGGCGCTTTCTTTTCAGGGGCCATGCCATTATATCTTGTTGTTGTTTGCTGTTTTGTTTTTTTGTCATTTGTTTTTCAGGTGTGTGGCGTCTTACTCTCTGAGGATCCTACTATAGCCCAGGTAAACGGTGAATAAGCAACACCGAAACCGTCCCATTTGGTTTCCTGCTGATTACATGATATCAATCTTAGGTGTCACATATACCCCAATTTGAATGATGTATTCCATGATTCCAGCATATGGCCACAAGTTCAATACTAAATCTCTTTAGTAATCGGCCAACTGACCGTTTCCGATAGGTACTAAGCTATCAACTGCTCGAATTCCAGTTGTCATTGGTGAATCGATGCGCGCTCGGAGTTGAATACCAGGAGCTTTTCGCTCAATTAATTCAGGCATTGTTGCGTTTAAAGGGCCGCGGTTGTCGAGTGGAAGACCTAAGGGGTCAACGACTCGCCCCCGCAGAAATAATCCCGTAGGCACTGATATAATGCTTTTTGTTCGCCGGCTAAAGTCCCCCTCTTTTAAAACGGAGTCATTACCAAACAACACTGCACCTACAAAAGATTTCTCTAAATTTAAAGCCATACCCTTAACAACAGTCCCATCTTGGGATATAAACTCCAGTAGTTCACCCGATTGTACGCCATCGAGTCCAAAAACTCTCGCAATACCATCCGCTACACTGTCAATCATCCCACACTGAACATATTCAAGCTGTGATTGTTTATAGTGGTG
>CAYXLV010000239.1:0-3652 GCA_964465995.1 uncultured Coxiellaceae bacterium
TTAGAGATTTTATTAATGAATCTAGTATCATCACAACATAGTTGATGACGGTAGATGCATCGCGCGATGGTGATAGAGCTGCGAGAGGTTAAGACCTCGGTAGGAGTAACCCAGCCAGCAATAAAGCAACTGAGGCACTAAGCCCCGCCAATTGCCAGTGAGAGAGTGGCTGCCAGAATGTGGGTTGGCGTAATAAGCCAATAAATAAAACCGCCAGCGTACTCGTACCCGCCCCAAGCAAAAAAGTGGCCAAGCGACTGCGTTGCTTAATCACAATTGGTGCTTCCGCAGCCGGTCGTAAGCGTTGCTGATAATTAATATCGTGTAAAACATCAAACAACAAGCTCGGCGTTTTAATAATTTTTTCAGCAGACTCGCGCCAATCTTTCACCGCAAGCTGCGATAAATTGCGCAAGCCTTGTCGCTCCCGCATCCATTTTTTCATAAACGGTTTTGCCGTCACCCAAAGATCTAACTCGGGATATAACATCCGGCCCAAACCCTCAATACTTAACAAGGTCTTTTGCAAAAGCATTAACTGCGGTTGTATTTCCATTTGAAACCGCTCAGCTGTTTGAAATAAACGCAATAACAACTGCCCAAAAGAAATATCTTTTAAAGGCCGTGCAAAAATCGGTTCACACACCGTACGAATAGCAGATTCAAACTGATCCACTCGCGTATCAGCAGGCACCCAGCCTGACTCAACATGCAACAGCGCAACTTGACGATAATCACGATTAAAAAAAGCCAGAATATTACCAGCAAGATAATGCTGATCAGAAGGACTCAAGGTACCCATAATCCCAAAATCAACACCTAAATATTTTGGATTATCGGGATCACGAATATCAATAAATAAATTTCCAGGGTGCATATCCGCATGAAAAAAACTATCGCGAAACACTTGAGTAAAAAAAATCGTCACCCCATATTCAGCTAACTTTTTCATATTGACTTTATTAGCTTGCAACGTGGCCATATCCGCAATCGGCACGCCATAAATACGTTCCATCACCATCACATTTTGACGCGTATGACTCCAATAAATTTTAGGCACATACAACATCTCAGAATCATCAAAATTACGGCGCAATTGTGATGCATTCGCCGCTTCTCGCATTAAGTCCAATTCGTCTAAAATCGTCTGCTCAAACTCACGCACCAAATCAATCGGATGCAAGCGCTTACCTTGTTTCCAAAAGCGCTCCATGTATTTTGCCACCTGATACATGATTGCAATATCATGCCGAATCACTTTTTCAATATTGGGTCGTATCACTTTTACAACAACACTGGCACCATCATGCATCGTTGCTGCATGTACTTGCGCAATTGATGCCGACGCTAGCGGTGTTTCATCAAACTGTGCGAATAAAGTGTCAATATTTTCTGCAAATGATTTTTCAATAATGGTTTTAGCCAGTAAGCCGGGGAAGGGTGGAACGCGATCTTGTAATTTGGATAATTCAGCAATAATGTCTTCGGGTAATAAATCACGTCGGGTTGATAAAAGCTGACCAAACTTCACAAAAATAGGCCCTAGTCGCTCCAGTCCAAGACGGACTGCTTCACCGCGGGTCTTGCCATGTTTTAAAAAACTGAATGGGTTGAGGTAACTAAGAAAGCGTAGTGAGCGCAGCATGGGAGATTGTTTACCAATCACCGTCCGCGTAAATCCGTGACGCATAATCACCAGATTAATCTGAAATAAGCGGATAAATTGAACCGGTCTTAACATGCGTTGACACTTATATCGATAAAGAAAGATTTAGGATACAGAACTTGTTCTCCATTATCTAGTAGCCAATAATTGGTTGACGCGTGCCTCTAATCGATCCACATCGTCACGTGTTGTACCAATTTCTGCATAAAAATTTTCAGCCTCTTGGGTGGATGGAAAACACGCACTTTCATCATGCAGATAATCTTTAACATTATCAGTTAACGTATCCGCTGAGCGTTGACCGATGCGCAATAAGCGTTTTAAATGAAACATCGCTTTATGTGCTACGCCATCACCGACAAATTTTGAGAGATGCTCTTCCCAATCAATATCAATATGGCGCAAAATATCACGAATTTTCACACCAAGATCGGTATCACCACTAATATCAATTTGATTTTCAAATAATGACTGACTAGAGCCTTTGCTTTGGCTAATTTTTAATAAGCTGAATAAATTGCCACTAATCGTGGTATCGACTGGCAGATGCGTGTGTTTAACTAATTGCACGCCATGTGTTTGCGGCAGTAAATAAAATTCAATTAACCAATCACGAATAATAATTTTTACAACATGACCTTTTAATTTCGCTAAAGCTTGTTGCGTATCCGGATCAAGATTGCACGCCGCATTAATCGCACTTTCCAAACCAATTAAAGCAAGATTCATCATTAGTATTTATATCCTCTGTGCACAGCCACAATGCCGCCGCTTAAATTATGAAAACTGCAGTTTTCAAAGCCAGCGTTTAGCATCATAGATTCTAAGGTGTCTTGATCGGGATGCATGCGAATCGATTCAGCAAGATAGCGATAACTGGCTTCATCTTTAGCAACGACTTTGCCAATCAATGGTAATAGTTTAAAAGAATAAGCATCATAAAGGGGTTTTAAGCCTGGAACAGTTGGCTTGGAAAATTCGAGAATAATTAAACGACCGCCGGGTCTTAACACCCGAAACATTGACCGCAATGCTTGATCTTTATCAGTGACATTACGTAAACCAAAACCAATAATAATACAGTCAAAATGATTGTCATCGAACGCTAAGCATTCGGCATTGGTTTGTACGGTTTGGATATTGTGATGGATGCCTTTATCTAATAAACGCATCCGCCCAACTTTTAACATACTGTGATTGATATCGGCTAAAACAACCTGTCCATTATCGCCGACCAGTGGACTGATTTTGGCAGTAAGATCACCAGTACCGCCGGCAAGATCTAACACTTGGTGCCCGGGCCGTATGCCGCAAAGATCAACGGCAAAACGTTTCCACAGGCGGTGAATACCAAAAGACATTAAGTCATTCATTAAATCATATTGATTTGCAACTGAATGGAAAACATCCGCAACCTTATTGACCTTATCGGCAATAGGCACTTCTTCAAACCCGAAGTGAGTGGTTTTTTTATCGTGGTCTTGCATAGTGCCTCTGATTCTATCGGGCCACTCCCGCAATGTCGACATTCAAACTGTGAGCTTGCGCTTATAAAATCGATCGACTTAAGTCTTCGTCTTCCGCCAGTTCAGCCAGCTGTGCATCCACATACTTCGCATTGATCACTTGTTTGTCACCGCTGCGATCGGTGGCTTCAAAAGAAATATTTTCTAGTAATCTTTCCATTACAGTATGCAAACGTCGTGCGCCAATATTTTCAGCTTTGTCATTCACCTGTTGGGAAATTTCGGCTAAGCGTTGAATGCCGTCTTTAGCAAACTCCAAATTAAAACCTTCGGTTTCCATTAATGCAGTGTATTGTTCAGTCAGAGATGCGTTTGGTTCAGTGAGGATGCGGACAAAATCTTGAGTTTTTAAAGCATTGAGCTCAACGCGAATCGGTAAGCGTCCTTGTAGCTCAGGGACTAAATCTGATGGCTTGGCTAAATGAAAAGCGCCCGAGGCAATAAATAAAAACTGATCAGT
>CAYXLV010000240.1:0-3630 GCA_964465995.1 uncultured Coxiellaceae bacterium
CAGCTAATGCAATACTAGTTAAAGTTAATCAAATTGGAACTGTAACTGAAACATTAGAGGTAATTGAATTAGCTCAAAAAAATGGTCTCAAAACTATTATTTCACATAGATCAGGCGACTCAGAGGATACTTTTATTGCAGATTTAGCGGTTGCAACGCGGGCTGGGCAAATCAAAACGGGATCTTTATGCCGTTCAGATCGAGTTGCAAAATACAATCGTTTATTAAAAATCGAACATGAATTAAAAGATGCAGCTCCCTATGCGGGCTTATCGGCTTATCAAAACTTAGGGATGAAAGTTTGAAAATTATTATCGCACTGCTAGCGGTTTTTTTCTTATTTCTACAATACGAGCTGTGGTTTGCTCCTGGAGGTGTGGTCACAGTTTGGCGGATGCAACATAAAATCAGTTTGCAACAACAAGCTAATCAAAAATTGGCGCATCAAAATCAAGCGTTGGATGCCGATATTAAAGATTTAAAAAGCGGTAATGAAGCGATTGAAGAACGTGCGCGACATGATTTAGGGATGATTAAAAAAAATGAAACTTTTTATCGGGTGGTGAAACAATGACGTCTACCAATCTCGAACGCCCCACTTTTTGGGTGGTAATTCCAGCCGCAGGTATTGGTCTGCGAATGATGGCAAGTGTGCCCAAGCAATATCTTGAGCTGAATGGAAAAACACTGCTTGCGCATTGCGTACAAAAATTTCTTGATTACTCTCGCATTGAAAAAATTGTCGTGGCCCTGCATGAAGATGATTTGCATTGGAGCTCTTTAACATTTGCGGATGCTGCAAAATTAATGACAACGGTTGGTGGGCGCAGTCGTGCTGAGTCAGTTTTTCAAGGCTTAGAATTGCTGCGTGATTTAGCAAAGCCACAAGATTGGGTTATTGTGCACGATGCAGTGCGACCTTGTATTAGTTTTCGCGATATTGATCGTTTGATTTATGGGTTAAAAGATCATCCGGTTGGTGGTTTGTTAGGCGTGCCAGTGGCCGATACCTTAAAAAAAATTGATGATCAATATAATATTTGTGAAACATTAAATCGTGAAAAAATTTGGCGAGCGCAAACTCCACAGATGTTTCGTTATGCATTGTTGCATACCGCTTTGCAAGCAGCGTTAACCAAACGGCAACATATTACTGATGAATCATGTGCAGTTGAATTACTGGGCGAGCAGCCACTAATGATTCAAGGCGACCCACGTAATATCAAAATTACTTTTCCAGAAGATTTATTGTTGGCTGAAAAATTTCTACAAAAAAGAGAGGACTAGAGTTGTTGCGAATTGGTCATGGCTATGACAGTCACCGATTTACGGATGGCACCTTTGTGACAATTGGTGGCGTTGAAATTCCTTATAGTAAAGGTGTAAAAGCGCACTCGGATGGTGATGTATTGTTGCATGCTATTTGTGATGCGTTGTTTGGTGCAGCAGCGTTAGGTGATTTAGGGCAACACTTTCCAGATACTGATCCAGCATTTAAAGCCGTTGCAAGTCAGGTTTTATTAAAAAAAACCGTTGCGTTATTACATGAGCAGGGTTATCGCGTTAATAATATTGATGCAACGGTTATTGCGCAAGCGCCAAAATGTGCGCCACATATTGTTGCTATGCGTCAACATATTGCGAATGTGGTGGGCATTGAAATTAATCAGGTGAGTGTTAAAGCTACCACCAATGAAAAAATGGGATGGATTGGTGCCGGCGAAGGACTGGCGGCCCATGCTGTGGTTACGATTGTTTGCTAACAAACAGGGAAGTGCTACTATACCGACAAATTAAGGACTAGTGAGTAATTTATGATTCGAATTTTATTATCAAACGATGATGGTGTTTATGCAAAAGGTTTAGCAACATTAGCAGAACACATTCGTGAAATTGCTCACGTAGAAGTCGTAGCCCCCGACCGCGATCGCAGCGGTGCCAGTAACTCCCTAACTCTTAGCGCGCCTTTACATGTTAAAACCCTTGATAATGGCATGATCAGTGTTGAAGGCACACCGACTGATTGCATTCACGTTGCTATTACCGGTTTATTATCTGAAACACCAGACATGGTTATTTCTGGAATTAATAGTGGTTCTAATTTAGGTGATGATGTTTGGTATTCAGGCACAGTTGCCGCGGCAATGGAAGGTCGTTTTTTAGGGTTACCGGCTATTGCCATGTCATTGGTCGGAGAGCGATTACACCATTTTGATACGGCCGCGCGTGTCGCCAGAGATTTAGTTGATCACTTATTAGCAGATCGTTTACCCTCCAGCACTATTTTAAATGTCAATGTTCCCGACATTCCCTACGATGAATTACAAGGTTTTGAAGTCACGCGTTTAGGCACACGCCACTGCGCTGAGCCCACGATTCGGCAAATTGATCCGCGCGGTCACGCCGTTTATTGGGTGGGACCAGCCGGTGCTGAAGAAGATGCAGGTCCGGGTACAGATTTTTATGCGGTGCGCCATGGCAAGGTATCGATCACGCCATTGCGCATAGACTTAACGCATTACGAAGCTTTCGAACAACTGGCCACCTGGGTGCAGGGGATACATGCGTGAGACAGTTATTATGGTTGGCTTTGCTAGCACCATTTGCATTAAGCGGCTGTGTCAGTAACACCGCTTATGCGCCGGTCATTAACGCTTGGAATCAACCCGAAGCCAAGAAAGGTGACTACCGTGTAAAAGCTGGTGATACTTTATATTCTATCGCTTGGTCTTTTGGTTTGGATTATCGTGCCTTAGCAGCGGCTAATCATTTGCGTGCACCTTATCGTTTACACCCTGGTCAACGATTAAAAATGATAACCAGTTCTGAGAGCGTTAAAAAAGTGGCAACAATGCCATCAGCCTCATCAACACCGCGCATTGTAAAAATCTATAATTCAAAAAAATCTCCGTTAGTGTCAAACACTACAACATCTAGTGTTTCAGGATGGCGCTGGCCCGCACGCGGTAAAGTGGTAGAAGGTTTTTCAAAAAGCATGGTAGGCAATAAAGGCATAAATATCGCAGGAAAAGCAGGCGAACCAGTGCGTGCCGTTGCTGCAGGAGAAGTGGTTTATAGTGGCTCTGGGGTGCGAGGTTATGGTAATCTGATCATTATTAAACACAACGCCAACTATCTTAGTGCTTATGCTTATAACAAACGCTTGTTAGTTACACTAGGTAGTCGAGTCACTGCCGGGCAGCAGATTGCAGAGATGGGGCGTGATAATGCTGGGCAAGCATTACTGCATTTTGAGATTCGCCGTAACGGCAAACCCGTCAATCCACTGAGATATCTCCCACTGAGATCTTTCAGTTAGTCTCTACGCAAGGATAGCAAGGTGATTACAAAAAAAAACAAAACAAAAACTAAGGCGGCAAAAAAAGCCGCTACAACAAAAACTAAAAAAACAACTAAAGCTAAATCAAAAGCCGCGGTTAAAAAAACAACCACCAAAAAGAAAACACCAGCCAAAAAGGCGGGAAAGTCAAAAACCAAATCCAAAACCAAAAGCTTTATTGTAAAACAAATGCAAAAACAAAAAAAAATCAAAAAAAAAAAAAAAAAACAAACAATCCTCCAGAAACTCTTGGGCTGAAGTCGGTTCGGGGGGGGGGTCCAAGACAGTTT
>CAYXLV010000241.1:0-3615 GCA_964465995.1 uncultured Coxiellaceae bacterium
ACACGATGGTATTCAAACATTTTTAAAAGCACGTCATATTACACTACCCATGGGTCATGCAAATGACACTGCAGATTGCCAAACGATTTACGGCTTGGGGCATCAAAAAAATCAGCAGTTTAATCAGATTATCGACAACGAGGGTGTCAAACTGTTCAATAGCACCATTCAACTGATTAAAAGCTTACGTAAGCAACAGATTAAAACCGCCATTGTGTCGTCGAGTAAAAATTGTTTAGGGTTAATTACACGCGCCAATATCCAAGCATTATTTGATGCACGTGTTGATGGTACAACCTTGGCAGAATTAAACATTCCAGGTAAACCAGATCCAGCGATGTTTCTAGAAGCAGCAAAACGACTGCAGGTAAAACCGCAACAAGCTGTGGTGGTTGAAGACGCAATCTCAGGCGTGCAAGCCGGTCACCGCGGTGGCTTTGGATTAGTCATTGGGGTGGCGCGTCATGCAGGGCAAGCAAAAACTTTAACCGAACATGGTGCCAATATCGTTGTACCAGACCTGGGTGTCATCGATATAAAAACCATCAATACACATTTTAATTCAGATTAAGAAATCGTTGAGCGCGCTAATACACCAAAGAAATGCCCATAACCCAAAATAAATAAACCCCATACGCCAACAATAATATGCGAAACACTCACGCCGAGTAATGAGCGTTGTCGTTCATACAGCAACGCCCAAAAAAAACCGGGCACACTGACTGACAAAGCAAACACAAAATCCAAGGAAATATGCAGCGCTGAAAAAAATACCGTCGCCACAATAACAGACATCATCGACGCGTGTTTATTTGGCAAGAAATTAATAAGCGGACTCTGCGCGGCACTATTCACAATAAACGCTTGGATCGGCACAAACGCACTGTAAATAAACGCAAATAATAAAGCTTGATGCGGCGTCATCATTTTGGGCATGCCGGCTTTATATAACGCACCAATATCAAAAACCGGTAACTGACTTACCGCTGTAAAGGTATGGCTCGCTGACCATTTGATTAAAGTAATAATTAAACAAAATACCAACGACACCCAAGTCGCTTCGATTAAATCATGGCGCCAATTTTTTAAAGTAAAACCAAAGTATCGCAATGGATAAGGCATCAGCAACACCATCCAAACTAGCGCAGCGCCAAACACAATTAAGGCTGTGATAGTCGTATAAATTGTACTGTGATACATATTATAAAAACGCATGACCTCTAGCGTCATGGCATAAAGACTGAGCAAGCTCACACCAAATACACCGTAAAGCCCTAACGCTTTACAACGACGTTCTAAACTATCTTGCGGATATTGACGGATATCTTCCATAAAGCTGTTACTCATTGTTAGCAGCGCTCCTAAAATTTTAATAAGAACTTAACCACCCTACGCACACGACTCGAAAACAAACTGGGCTTATAAAATTCACCAATGATTTTTTTTAGCATATCGTTACGCGCAGGATATGGCACAATCATCGATGCAATTGCGCCGATTTTTAAGCGATTTTGCATCGCCAAAATCCACGGCACCAATAACTCACCAGCTTGTGCACCCACCACCGTTACACCCAAAATATCGCCTCGCATCGACACAATCACTTTCGTAAAACCTGCGGTGTCGTGTTCGGCTTGGGCACGGTCGACTTCACTAAACGGTATCTTAATCACGCGGTGTTTAATTTGATTCGCAACCGCCATCGCCTCGTGCAAACCGACTTGTGCTAATTCAGGCGTGGTATAAGTCACCCAAGGCACAACCCGCTCATCCACTTTTGCGGGCAAACGAAATAATGCATTGCGTATCACAATGCCTGCATGATAACCGGCGATATGGGTAAACTGATAACCGCCCGCCACATCACCAATGGCAAATATTCTTTTCTGATGAGTACGCAAGCGCTTATCAACGACTATGCCTTTTTTAGTGTATTTGATATTGGCGTTATCCAAATCCAACGCATCAATATTTGGCGCACGCCCTGCTGCAACCAGCAAGTGTGACGCATTCAGCGATTGCACTTGACCGTCTTTTTCAAACTGCACGGTGTAACTGCCGTTCTTCGCCACTTGCGTCACCTTAACGCCTTCATGACACGCAACACCTGAAGCTACTAAAGCTTGCCGCACCACCGCTGCTGCATCGGCATCATCTTTTGGCAACATTGAAAACGCCTCTAACAAAGTGACTTTACTGCCTAAGAGTCGATACGCTTGCGCCAACTCACAACCAATTGGACCACCACCAATCACCACCAAGTGTTCTGGTTGTTGGGTTACATTAAAAATCGTTTCATTTGTTAAAAAATCCACCTGATCCAATCCAGGTATCGGTGGTGCCACGGGTGAAGAACCAGTAGCAATCACAAAGTACTTCGCTTTAATATCGACATCATTAGCCCGCACAGTGTGTTGATCAATAAACTTGGCGCTTGCTTTAAAAACTTGCACACCTAAACCGGTAAAACGCTCCACTGAATCATGCGGTGCTATGGTTGCAATAACCTGCTGCACATGCTGTTGCACTTTGGCAAAGTCGATAACGGGTTCACTATTTGCAATCCCAAAATCTGCCAAGGTTCGCAGGGATTGAGCGCTTTTTGCTGCAGCTAATAATGCCTTTGATGGTACGCAACCGTAATTCAAGCAATCACCACCCATTTTGTCGCGTTCGATTAATGCCACATCAGCACCCATTTGCGCAGCACCTGCCGCAACACTTAAGCCGCCCGAGCCGGCACCGATCACGCAAAGATCCACTTTGATGGTTTTCATTATGCTCATCCTTGTGATTGTACAAATTGATAGAGACGTAAACCCGCGGTATAAAACACCAGGCTGGTATAGATCCAAGCTAATGGGATAAATAACTGTGGTAATAGCATCATCACGCCAAAAAAGATAAACGCTTCGGCACGCTCCATTAAACCAACGCTGTAGTGAAAGCTTTTTTGGCTGTTGTTTTCAACAAAGATGCCAATCACTAAAAAAGAAGTAATACAAATCAAGGTAGAACCTAGCATCATCATTGCTGCTACACCGCGAGTTGTGGGATCAATAAGATATAACGCAAAAATAACCGCAAACTCCACCACGCGATCTGCCACGATATCTAACACTGCCCCAGCATTAGATTGCGTGTGATGAGTACGAGCTACTGTGCCATCTAAAGAATCTAAATAACCAGAACCTGCCAACAATAATACAGCCAACACAGCATGTTGCAGCAATAAGGATAAGCCCGCACAAATTCCAACAATAACAGCAAGCAAGGTGATCCAAACGGGCGGTACGTTTAAACGCATAGCCAACGGATCAACTAGATACTTTTGATAGGCTGGACGAAGATAGCTTTCTAACATCAGGCTTTTTTCTGTTGGTATTTTTTATAAAGAATTGGGATCAAAGATAAAACGGCTAAGCCAATTAACGGTGCTAAGATTTCAGGTTTAAAAATAATGCCTAAGTTTGGTTCTTTACCAGCCGCGATTAAACCATCCAAACCATTACCCACTAGGACATACACAAATGAACCTGGAATAATGCCTAAAGCTGTTGCCAACACAAACACACGTAGTCGCACATCCAACAGTGCTGGCACAATATTCACTAC
>CAYXLV010000242.1:0-3610 GCA_964465995.1 uncultured Coxiellaceae bacterium
CAACAAACTGTATTTATTTTGCGGGCTCCATGCATACCAACCATCAGCGCCGGCATCTTTTGCAGCTTGGATTTGTGCTTGGATGTATTTAATTTTATGTTGGCGTGACATTGGATAACGGTAGTTGTACAACTCTATATAAGCATAAACTCGTACTTTTGGATAATCACGTAATTGGTATTTTAAAGCGCTCACTGAATCAAGCACTGTTTTATAAGGTTGTTTTGCATGGAAACGAAAAGGTTCATAATGTGACGGATAAACCATTGGGCAAATCGCATCGACTGTTGGCGCAAAAACCGGCACATGCTGCCCAATTCGCCATGAAGGTCGACTGGCCGCCTCACCGAAAATATCGATTTGCAATTTAACACCGGTCCCTTTTAAGCGTTTTTTAAAAAATTGAATCACTTTATGCACGTCGTGCACATTTTGTTTTGATGATCGTTGCGTTTTCTTGTAACGAATATAATCTAGCTGAATGGCTGAAGCACCTAACGCGACGGCGTATTTTGCTTGCCGCCAACGCTTTTCCCAATATTTTTTTGATTTCACTTGACTGCTGGTACCACCGTGCGGAAAGACAACCAACCTCGCGACATAGCGTATGCCATTTTCTCGAGCCAATTTAATATTTTTAGCGTAGCGTGTATTGCGGCGCTCCACATCAATTACAAAAGTATCGATATCAAGCTGTTTTGCTTTGCGTATAAAATATTTCATTCGTTTGGAGAGCGTTGCGGTGGAGTAAGTGATGTAAATGCCTTTTACATTGGCATGACTGATAGAAGGTAAAAAAAGTGAAACAGAGAGGAACAACATGACCAAAAATGAAACAGTTCCATGACGCACAGCTGACTCCTTACTGCTGAATAGAATTCCTTGACCACGTTCAGTATAGAGCATCGGCTACAGATTTAAACCCTATTTTTTTACACATAGCCAATTAGAAAATGATTGCTATAAACTCGCCACAATCTGCTTTATCAACGCGGGTCCTTGATAAATCAGACCTGTATAAATTTGCACAAGGCTTGCGCCAGCAGCAAACTTTTGCTGCGCATCACCCGCCGACATAATGCCGCCAAGTGCAATAATCGGTAAGCGACCTTGGCTCATTTGTTGTATTTTTTTAACAAAGGTCGTCGCTGGCGCCATAATCGGCGCACCGCTTAAACCACCCTGCTCTTGCGCATATTCATAATCTGCAACCGCGCTATGATCAATAGACGTATTGGTTGCAATAACCCCTTCAACTTTTTGGCGCATTAAGCAGTGAACAATATTTTGCAGTTCCTCATCATTTAAATCCGGCGCTAACTTGACTAACAATGGCACGTGTCGATGCTGCTGAAAATCCAAGTCTTGCTGTTTTGTTTTTAATGCATTTAATAACGTTTCTAAATGCTTCTCTGATTGCAGTTCACGTAAGCCTGGTGTATTTGGCGAAGAGATATTAATTGTCATGTAATCCACGTAAGGATAAAGCTTCTCCAAACACAGCAAATAGTCATGCACGGCATTATCCAAGCTAGTGGATTTATTTTTAGCAATATTGACTCCAACTATTCCTGGCACCTTACGCTGCTTTAAACGTTTTACTAAATAATCAACGCCCTTGTTATCAAATCCCATACGATTAATCAGTGCATGTGCTGCAGGAATACGAAAAATTCTTGGCTTAGGATTGCCAGGCTGCGGCAAAGGTGTCACGCCACCTATTTCCACAAAACCAAAACCCAAACCTAATAAGGCATCGATATAATCGCCATTGTTATCAACGCCGGCGGCACAACCAACGGGGTTAGGAAAGGTGAGTCCAAATACTTGGCAAGGTTTTTGTGGCAATTTTTGCAGACGGCGCTTCACCAAACTCGTTGGGCTGATTAATTTTAAAACGTTAAAAACTAGTTTATGCGCCGTCTCAGGATAAAATAAAAATAAAATCGGTCGAATATAGCGATACAGCTGCCACATGCTATTCAACCACACACTCTTTTGCCCAAACGCGTAACATGGCATTACCGCCAGCATGCTGCTCATAGGCCACTTCACGCACTTCCACACCAAAATTTTGCTGCTGTAAATTCAGCATCACGGGCCCAAGCGCATCACTGGTTTGACCAGCCTCGTCCAGTAAAGGAAATACTCGCACTTCTTCAGCAACCCGACATAATTCAGCAATTAAATGTTGAGGTGTATAACCTTCGCGTGCTTGAGTGTGAAATAGTAAATCAGAACATAGTGCCAATTGAAATTCATGAAACTCAAAGGGCAAGGTGGGTAATGTCATTAGTAAATAACGCTGCTCATGTCGCCCGGCTGCATAGTCTTTTAAAAATGCGTTTTTACTTTGTTGCCAGGTATTGAGGATGTTTTGGATAGATGCTTCATCTTGTTGTTTTAAATTTTCGAGGTGGGCACGGAGGTGGGTTTCATTTGCTTCATAGATTTGATCGACTGCCTGATCCATTTGCGGTGGTGTCAGCTGATACAATTGATCACCACTAACGACGCGTTTATTCATATCATGCATTTGGGCATTAAAGCTGGATATTCCGCCGGGATAATCCAAAATTGTTTTGTTAAAATCAGCATCGTTTAAGTCAAACATTTGCTGATAGTCAGCAAGGCTGTATACCCAGCCTGGGGCGTGAATTATTCCATTAGCCATTGTTAGATCCCTGAGACGTCGTTAAAATAATGGCTATCCTCCCCGAAAGCGGCAACGATTGTCAACCCAAGCAAGGATACACACTATGCAACATGGACTGGATTTCCAACTGAGTGAAACCACCCGCCTTTTACGCCAAACCATCCATCAATTTGCCTCCAAAGAAATCGCCCCAATTGCCCACGAAATAGACACCACCAATCAATTCCCCAGACAACTCTGGCCAAAATTAGGTGCGCTCGGTTTATTAGGCATTACCGCCGACACCGAATATAACGGCAGTAAAATGGGCTACTTAGAACACGTGATTGCCATGGAAGAAATTAGCCGCGCATCGGGCTCAATTGGCTTAAGCTATGGCGCGCACTCAAACCTTTGCGTGAATCAACTCAACCGCTTTGGCAGCGCTTCACAAAAACAACTTTATCTGCCCAAGCTGATTAGTGGTGAGTTTGTTGGTGCGTTGGCGATGAGTGAAGTCTATGCTGGCTCCGATGTGATTAGCATGCAACTGCGAGCGAAAGATGCGGGCGATCACTATATTTTAAACGGCACCAAAATGTGGATTACCAATGGCCCTGAAGCGGATGTCATTATCACCTATGCCAAGACCAATCCCGATGCCAAATCACACGGCATCACCGCATTTATTTTAGAAAAAGGTACACTTGGATTTAGCACCGCACAAAAGCTCGACAAACTGGGCATGCGTGGTTCCGATACGTGTGAGTTGGTTTTTGAAGACTGCAAGGTTTCCAAAGACAACATCCTCGGTGAAGTGGATCATGGGGTTGAGGTTTTAATGTCTGGCTTGGATTACGAGCGTGTCGTGCTAGCCGGTGGTCCGCTTGGCCTAATGCAAGCTTGCATGGATGTCGTGATACCTTACACGCATGAGCGCCAACAATTTGGCAAAAAAATCGGTGAGTTCCAACT
>CAYXLV010000243.1:0-3607 GCA_964465995.1 uncultured Coxiellaceae bacterium
CTACAGTTGAACATTATTTAATAGAACAGCCTGCGATTGCCGATGAAGATAAATTTTATAAGCGCATCGAGGTTGTGTTTGAGTATGGGCGTTTAGGGATGGCTACTTTTTTATTGCGGAAATACCCGAAACTCGCCACCAGACCTCAATATCTCTTTATAGCTTGCAAAAATAATCATGCTGCATTGGTGGAGTTATTGATAAAAAAAGGTGCTAAAGTTGAAGCAAGTCACCTGGATTATGTTTGCAAAGTAGCTAGATCAGCCGTAGTTTTTAAGCAGTTTACTAGCAATGTTGATGACATTAATAAAAAAGATACTGATGGTAACACAGTGTTGCATCGTTTGTTGCTTAACGATAAAAAGCGAGAAGGTTTACTTTCTTTCGATAGGATTGAGTTATTGTTTAATGATGGTTTTGATATCACTAGCCAAAATAATGATGGTGTGACTGTGCTACAGCTGATTTTGGAGATATATGTATTTTCACCTTTTAACTACGATTCTAGTTCAGAAGATTATGAATCAAAATTTGAAAAGCACAGTAATATAGTTAGTCAAGCTGTGCAACTCATTTTATCCTCTACGCAATCTGCTCAATTTAGTTGGCGATCGGAGCTCTCCGAAGTGACTACAACCCGATTACACTTGGCTACTATGTCGCGTCAGACCAAGCTTGTTGAGCAGGAGCTGCAGACAGTTAACATTAATAAGTTAGACAGCTATCACAACACAGCTTTGCATACTGCATTAAAAGCAGAATATTCTAAACCAGACATAGGCATCGTTAAATTGTTGCTTGAAAATAATGCCGATCCAAATATACGTAATAATAAAAATGAGCTTGCAGATGATTCATATTCGAGCGGGCTGGAGATAAGAAAATGTGTGTGGGATGAGAGAAGAGGAGTTGCGTTATTAGCTCCGTTGCTTTCTGAAGCCTATAAGGCAGGGCCAACCACTGAAATGGCATTGGTTGTCAATTTATTAATTGCTTACTGCGAGGTACGTTTTCATGCTTATCATAATGTACCCTTAGCAAAAAAGTTTTTGAAAACTATTCTGACTACGCCTGATAGTCAAGTTAGTGCAGCAAAAAAACTAGTGACAGTGTTTGAGAACACGGGTGAGTTGGATGGCACTAAAGTTAACCCGTATGGAACGTTTTATTCTCTTATGCAATTTGTCAAACATAAAAACTTAAAAGCATATCTTCCTGCGGTGCCTGCTAAAGCCAAAACTAGCAATAAAGTATTGTTGGAACAGTACCAGCAATTTGGCTTATTCCAGTGGCGGCATCATCGATCAGAAGCGGGGGAATTAATTGGAGAAATTGCACAAGGCAAGGATGAGCAAAAAGCAGTTAAAGACCTATGCAGCAACAAAGTATTTGTAAAAGATCTAAACCCAACAGGCGACTTCGCCAAAATCCTCTACCAAATCCGCTATTAAGGGGGTAAGGGGGTCAACCACGGACAGTTTAAAAAAAAGATCTATTATTCAGTGAATTAAAAATTCAACTGTCCGTGTCGTATACGGACAGTTCAAGCTCATAGAGACTGGTGTGCAGAAAATGCTCAGTAATTAATATCTTCTTGCTGCAATCTTGTAACGAAATAAATATCAAAAACAAAAAAAGCACAGATATTGGATGCCTTGCAAAACGTGGTATCACCCATCATTGTATCTCGAGTGATCAAAAAGAAATCACATGCAAACTGTCGGTATACGACACGGACAGTTTATTTTATAGCCGACTGATTAATCACCCGTTTTTTAAAACTGTCCGTGGTTGACCCCCTTGACTTTGTCGTGCAGTATTCGCGCAACGATATGGGATATTTAAAAGGAAGGTGTGTGTATGAAAAAAAACCAAATAAAGGCTAAACAAGAAAATTTGTTCTCGTTGCTGCCAGTTGAGATATTTAATGTTATTGCACAGCTTCTTGATATTCCTGATTTTGCTAAACTTTGGTTGGTTTTGCGCTTGTGTAGTGAGACTGAACAATTAGCACTGAAAGGTTTAGAGAAATTCCCTATTCAACAACACTTTTTTAACGTTGCTCCGCTGCTGTATGAAAAAATTGAGGAGTATTATAAAGCTTGGCCAGAACCCAAACCAGAACCCAAAGATGACGCTTCCTTTTGGTTATTACAATACAAAAAGTATGAACTTGACAAGAACATGCGCTCCTCTCTGTATAGAAAAATCTTCGCGCTAGCGCATGCACGAAAATTTCAGGAAATAGAAGCTATTGCAGCAACGCTTGGTAAACAAAAATTCCTCGATATACTCCTAACACCTAATACTTTTCCGTCCGATAGAGTAGCGCAAATTACTAGGCCCTACAGTCCTCTGATGCTGGCCCATTCTGATAAAAACTTTCTTGATTTTATTTATAAACAATATGAAAACTGGCATGAGATTAGTTATTCATCATGGCGGCATGGCTATCTTTCAGCCTTTAGACTTGCTGCAATTTGCTATCAATTTCTTGATCATTTTGCAATTACATCTTCTCCTGATGAAGCCGATCACGTTTTTCAAGAGGTAGTGCCGTATCACTACCTTAATACTGTTGACCATTTTCTTAAGCGTCGAGATGTTTTTAAGTTAAGTGATGAGGGCTGTGAAAAAGCATTAGTTTTGGCATGCAAATATGATGCTGACCACATTGCCCGCTCACTCTTGTCGTATGGTGTTAAGATAACGCCAACCTGTTGGGACACCATTTTCCAATATGGTAGCCACTTTGCTTTTGATGCTCTCAAAAAAAAGAGTAAATGTGAATTCACATTGCGGCATTTTCATTATATCGGTCAATATGGCCACCTAACTCTGCTGAAATATGCATTAAACTATTACCAAAACGAATCCAGTAAACTGCCTGAGGAGAAGGCCAAAATCAGAACCTTGCTGGAAAAAGCTATACAATTTAAACAGTATGAAGTCCTAAATCGTGTTTTTGAATTTCTGCAATCAATAAAGGCTCACATTATTGATTTTCTAGATTACAGTAGCTATGACCCAAACACATCCGCTATACCTTTCAGAGAAGCCTATACTGTTGTTGAAACGCCATTGCACTATGCTTTAACCAAAGACCCAGACATAAGAATACTAACTTACCTGCTTAAAAAGCCTGGTGTAGCTGATGCATTGGTTAATAGTACAAACCATGATCACGAAAAGCCGACTCACATTGCCAGTCGCTTGGGCAGTGTTGCAATGGTAAAAGTGTTAGTTGAGCATGGTGCTCGATTGGGGCAGGTTAATAAATCCCAGGGAAAAAACGAATTTGATATTGCGATCGAGAATCGATCGCAAGACTTAATTCTCTATTATCTGCAAAATCATTTGGAAATTTGCGGAGAATATTTGCCTAAAATGCGCTTTGTTTTTTCTGAAAAAAACGCAAGCTATATTAAGTTGGCGAAGTACTTAGCAGAAGTAAACCCATACAGCCTTCATCAAAAAAGATTTAAAATTGGCCCCGATCTCCACGTAACGCCGCTATACTTTGCAGTAAAGCATCAAAACTTGAATATGGTTAAGTTATTGCTTGGGGCGGGTGCTAAGCAAGGTGAATATCTCTTTGATGAAAAAA
>CAYXLV010000244.1:0-3603 GCA_964465995.1 uncultured Coxiellaceae bacterium
GTATCAATATCCGAGTGCAAATAACGCACTTTAATGCCATGCTCCGCATAATATTCAGTTAAATCTTCAGCCATGCGTTTCGTGAGAGTGGTTACCAAAATACGCTCATTGCGCGCAATACATTTTTTTATCTCAGATAATAAATCATCAACTTGAGTTGCTACCGGGCGAATTTCAACCTCAGGATCAATCAAACCAGTTGGCCGCACGACTAGCTCGATAACTTGATCCGCATGGTCAGCTTCATAAGCACCTGGCGTTGCTGATACAAACACGGTTTGCGGCATTAATTTTTCAAACTCATCAAAACGTAGCGGTCGATTATCCAATGCCGATGGCAAACGAAAACCGTAATTAACTAAATTTTCTTTGCGAGCCCGATCTCCTTTATACATGCCACCGACTTGCGGGACCGTCACATGCGACTCATCAATAATTAACAACGCATTCGCCGGCAAATATTCCATTAACGTCGGCGGTGGCTCGCCGGTTTGTCGGCCTGATAAATAGCGTGAATAATTTTCAATACCAGAGCAATAGCCAAGCTCCAACATCATTTCAATATCAAAATTCACGCGCTCTTTTAAGCGCTGATATTCAACTAATTTATTTTGCTGCTCGAACTCTTCTAAGCGTGCTTTTAATTCAATTTTGATTTGATCGATTGTTTCTAGAACGGTTTGGCGTGGTGTTACGTAATGTGTTTTCGGGAAAATCGTGGTGCGCGGCACAATGCGAATGACTTTATTGGTGAGCGGGTCAAAAAAACTCAGCTTTTCAATCTCATCATCAAACAATTCTATCCGAATCGCTTCCCGCTCTGAATCTGCTGGAAAAACATCAATCACATCTCCACGCACGCGGTAAGTCGCGCGCTGAAACACTTGATCATTACGCGTGTATTGCATTTCGGTTAAGCGATGCAAAATTGTACGCTGATCAATTTGTTCGCCACGACTTAAATGCAGCACCATACTAAAATATTGCTGCGGATCACCCAATCCATAAATTGCAGACACAGTAGCAACAATAATCGTATCTTTGCGCTCAAGAATTGCTTTAGTGGCTGACAAACGCATTTGTTCAATTTGTTCGTTAATTGAAGCATCTTTTTCAATAAACGTATCGGATGCCGGCACATACGCTTCCGGTTGATAGTAATCATAATAAGAAACGAAATATTCAACCGCATTAGTTGGAAAAAATTCGCGATACTCTGCATAGAGTTGCGCTGCTAAGGTTTTATTGGGCGCCATAATAATGGCAGGTCGTTGGACTTTTTCAATCAGGTTCGCAATGGTAAATGTTTTACCGGATCCAGTGACACCCAGCAAGGTTTGATACATTAAACCATCTGCAACACCTTCGATTAACTGTGCAATAGCGGCAGGCTGATCACCACTGGGTTTAAACGGAGAATGTAACTCAAACTTTTTCTTCATAACTAACTAGCTGACGATCAACACTGGCAGCAGTATAGCGTATTCGCATTAGCCCAAACAATAAGGAATTCCTATTGCATTCGTCTTGACTGCTCATCTTTAGAACGCTTGTTGCAATAGTGCGCGCTTTTCATTAAATTAGCGCTTCTTGAAAAGACATTAAGGAGTCACCTCATGAGCTCAAACGCATTATCGGAACGTATTTCTCAAATCAAACCGTCCGCCACCATGGCCGTTAGCGCCAAAGCGAATGAGCTACGCTCCCAAGGTCATGATGTTATTAACTTAAGTGTCGGCGAACCTGATTTTGATACGCCTGATTTTATTAAAGCGGCAGCTATTGAAGCGATTAACTCAGGCTTTACTAAGTACACCGCCGCCGATGGCATTGCCGAATTAAAAACCGCGATTATTAATAAATTAAAAGATGAGAACCAATTAAGCTACGAACCCAACCAAGTGATTGTTATTAATGGTGTTAAGCAAGGTATTTATAACTTAGCACAAGCCATTTTAAATGAAGGCGATGAAGCCATTATTCCCGCGCCATATTGGGTCTCTTATCCCGCCATTACAAAACTCGCTGGTGCGACACCAGTGATTATTGAAACTGATGCAAGTCAACGTTTTAAAATTACCGCCGAACAATTAGCCAATGCAATCACCCCAAAAACTCGTTTAGTTTTTCTAAACAGTCCAAGCAATCCAACCGGAATGGCATACACTGCCGACGAATTAAAAGCACTGGGTGAGGTTTTAAAAAAACACCCTAATATTACTATCGCCACTGATGATATTTATGAATATATTTTGTGGGGCATGGATGAGTTCGTCAGCTTATTGAATGTTTGCCCAGAATTAAAAGATCAAACAATTGTTTTTAATGGCGTCTCTAAATCACATGCTATGACCGGCTGGCGTATTGGTTATGCCGCAGGACCACAAGCTATTATCGCTGCCATGAAAAAAGTCTCGTCACAAAGCACCTCATCGCCCTGCTCTATTTCACAGAAAGCCGCTGTTGCAGCATTGAATGCACGCAAAAATGATTTTTTTATGCCGATGTTAGCTGCCTTCAAAGAGCGTCACGACATGGTGTATGCCGCATTAAATGCAATGGACGATGTTTCTTGTTTGGCCTCTGATGGCACCTTTTATATATTGATCAATGTTGAGAAAGTGATTAAGCGACTCAATGTAGCTGATGATATTGCGCTCGCAGAATATATTTTAGACGAAAGCAAAGTGGCTATGGTCCCAGGCACACCTTTTGGCGCACCTGGACATATGCGCATTTCCTGCGCCACTAGTGATACCGCATTACAAACCGCAATCGAGCGCCTAAGCAAGATTTTCAATGCCCAATAATTGAGCACGCGATTGATTTGATGGGAAAATTACTTCAAAGCTATTGACCATCGTCCAGTCCGACAGTACCATACCGATTCTGTTGGACATGGTGCGCAATCTACCCAGCGCATCGTTAAAAAACTACCATTCCCCGGTAGCTCAGTGGTAGAGCAGGTGACTGTTAATCACTTGGTCGGCGGTTCAAATCCGTCCCGGGGAGCCAAATTTAATCGCCCAAATAAATACTGAAACTGCCACCAAGCTTAAAAAAAATAACCCAAGCACTTTATCGCACTTAATTTCTGCTGCACAAACCAACGGCAATAAAAAATTTTCACAACCCTGCCCCCAGCAATTTAGCTGTTCTAATTTTATTAACCCCACACTGGATTGGATTAATAAACACGTGATTTCAACGGCCAGCACGCTTAAACTTGCGCGAAAAACGGCTCTTAATGATCGGACTAAAATTGGGGGATACTTGCAGTGTTGCACCGTTTGCGTACGCATCTGCAGCTTGCCCCTCCTCCCAATCAACTTTCAACCGATTTAAGGCTTGGCGGTAAACTTCAGCATAGCCTCCCAAACACGCAGGCATTGGCTTCCCATTAATACTATTAATTCGAGCTTTAGCGTAGAGCCCGTATGCGATTTTAAGCAACACGCCTTCTTGGGTTAGCTCGCGCAATGCCCGACCAACTTGACAATAACCACCCAACCTAACGAAGTCATCACGCTTAAACACTTCTTTGCGTGACCGACGAATTTTTATTGCCATTCTACTTTTTAAACTGACTCGGGACATAACCCC
>CAYXLV010000245.1:0-3540 GCA_964465995.1 uncultured Coxiellaceae bacterium
ATTTGTGGTAAGTTAAAATATGTAGGATTTGGATTACCTGCAATATAAAAACCTGCACCAGCACCTGCGACTGCACCAAACCCACAACTTAACCAATACCTTGGACTCCCACAACAACCACTAAACGACTCTAATCCAAATTACATAATTGCAATGGCACCTATTAATAGCTCTGGCGATATTTATCATATTGCTGCGTATGCGCTGCTAGCCCTCGCAAGAGGTTTGACAATGCCGGATGTTCTGCTGACGTATGATGCCACTGAGACAAAAAATCAAGTTGCGCGTTGCCAAAAATTTATGGATATGTTGAGTATTGGCAATATTTTAGCACCGCCCATCCAGGTAAATCTCAACCCATCCAATTTTCGTGAAAATAATCGCCAATGTGAATTACATAAGCATTTAAATTCACTCGACAAGGCAGTTTACTATGTTGATCAAAAAGCATTGACAACCATTATTGCTAATGAATTCTTGATAGATAAAACCAAGTGCACTCAGCAATTGCACACGGCATTTGGCCGACGGAATTTGACATATTTCAATCCTAATATTCAAAAAGAAATCCAATCAATTACTACGCAGTGGATTAATGAGATTCAAAAATCGCTTAACAACAAGCCGCTGCTTATTTTTCATATTCGTCACTCTGCTGGTGCAAATAGTCATCAAGGAAGCAGCCAAAATCTTCCTGACAACTTAGTTCAAGAAATTCAAAGTTTTTTAACTGCTAAAGGTTATGTCGTATGGTTTATATTTGCAGATAGCCGCAAATACAATAAATCTTTTGCAGGCATTCAAACAAACCGTATTTCACCGTTCTCATTAGAGATTAATACAAAAATTCTTAAGCATGCCAATAATCAATCTAATGATTATGCGAAAATTTTGCATCTTGAAATTTTAGATAAGTTACTGAGTCTTCCAACTCTTAAAGGGATCATTGGCAATACCAGTGGCACTTTGGATTTAGCAGCATTTATTGGACATCGAGTTTATAACATTCATCAATTCACTACAGCAAAAATACGCCACCAAGATTATCGTATTTTAATTCAAGCAACGATACTGACTGTTGAAAGCCTTATACAAGAAGAACTAGATAAATTTTCCAAGCGTGAGATTACAGATGTCAGCACTTTATTTCCCAGCCTATTACATTGGCTAAATGGTGTTGGTCATAGCATATTTAAGCCACATGGCATAGCTGACACTGTGCCTAATATCGATCAAATTGGCTTTATGGAACTGTGCTATATAAAGACGTGGGCCAAAAAAAATGATCAAAGGAACTTTACTCAAATCGCTCAGTCAAGCCATGCCACTTCGCCTTATTTATTGTGGTTACCAGCCCACAGTACGATTAAAAAATTCGTTGAAAACCTTCCTAGCATCGACACCACAATAAAACCAGGACGCACCTGCTAATTGTCCCACCAAGCACCATAACCCATTGATTTCAATAGAGCT
The DNA here is from genome assembly GCA_964465995.1 of uncultured Coxiellaceae bacterium. Lineage (GTDB taxonomy): Bacteria > Pseudomonadota > Gammaproteobacteria > Coxiellales > Coxiellaceae > CAYXLV01. The sequence continues at coordinate 1,474 of CAYXLV010000245.1, forward strand.
CAATCCTAGGTCGGTCTGGCTGCCTTCTCATTTAGCAAAATGCTGACCTAGGCTGATAAAATCTATCACGCTAATTCAATAACTCAATCTAATAGTTAATTAATCATGACAATGTGCCAATTATGCATCAAAACTACCATAAAAAATAAACGCGGCCATCTACACAAATTATTTATTACATGCAGTTTAACAACGAAAGCAAAATTAAAAATCAGTGCAGAATATGATATTAGCGGCAGTCCAAAGGCTATAGACCTCATAAAAAAATAAGAGCCATGAAAACACGAGCAAGCATTATGGTCATTTAAAATTTATCTACAGTCAAATTCCACATCGCCCAGGTTAAGGCTACAGTCGAGACCAATGCCAATTAAGTAGGGCAGGGAGGAGCAATCGCTGATAGCCTAAGCGCCGCCTGCTTAACCACAAGCAACTGTCCGTCCCCAACACGGACAGTTGCACTTACTAACCACGTGAGTATATTGAAAATTTACAAAGCTGTCCGTGGTTGACCCCTTTTTTTTAACAGCTTTGCTAGCCTGTTAATTTGCTCATCTGTGTGTGCGGCACTTATTACAATTCTTAAAATTGCTCGACCTTTTGCAACGGAAGGGTACATGCTAGGCGCAACAAGTATGTGGTTTTGCTTTAAATACTGCGCTGCTTGAATAGCTTCTGACTCGTCGCCTATTAATAATCGGCGGATGGGAGAATATTCGAAACGCTCGCAGAATTGTTCACCTAGCAAATCATCTAGTTTTGCGACATTGTTCCACAATTTTTTTTGTAGCGTGTATATTTCATTAGACAAATGTATTTTTGCAGAGGCCATTGATGCGGCAATAATACCTAGCGGCGGAGGATTGCTAAAAATATATGGGATGCAGTAAAGCCTGACGTAATTAATATCTTCCTTATTCTTTAGCACAATAGCAGCGCAATTAGTTCCAAACCCTTTGGATAAAGAGGCTGTTAAAATTAATCGATCATGCAACTTATTTTCCAGTAAATTTAATGTATAACCACAGCCATTTTTTCCTAAAATTGAAGTTCCATGCGCATCATCAATATATGTATATCCATTATATTTTTCTGCAAGCTGCAATAATTTTAAAATTGGAACAACTCCTCCCATGGATATGATACTATCTGAAACTGTAATAGGTGTTACACCTAAATTAGCAGATTTTTGGAATGCATTAATCAATGCCTGCTCATCATTAAAATCTACCTTTAAAACACTACCAAATTGCTCCATAGTACCCCTAACCAATTGCATTGATGCATGCGCATATTTATCAATAATAAAACAGCATCCAGCCTCCTGAATTGGAAAATTCGGCAATTCGCCAGAAGCGAGCAAAGGTATCATGCCGGCATGGAGGACATGTAAACTCGAAAAAACTGTGGTGTATGCATTGCAAAAAATTTTGTTTAAAGCATTTTCCAAAAGATCGAAAGGCTCTGCACGAACACGAGTACGAGAAATGGCCAAATTTACCCCTAACTTATTGACAGGCTCCAAGCCGGCATTAATAATTCGCGCGTCTAAATCCAGCCCCAAATAAGAGCAACACATAAACTCAAGATAATCCTCACCATCTTGCAGCGTAAAATATTTACCATTGCGAGATTTTACTACAAGACTATTTACCGTGCTTAATGCCTGCAGTTGATGCTTTTTTGATTGTTGAATTTTTTGTTTAGCCCAATTTTTTTTCATGACTCTACCACCAAAGGCTCGTATATTTCTATCTTTTTTAAGTCAGATTGCAGTGTTTTTGCATTATCATTCCATACTAAAAGCAAGCAAGCATGATCTGCTAAACTTTTTGACTCACTTAGCTGATCTCCAACTTGTACGTTCCATTTTATTTTATACTCAGAATTAATTTCAGGATTATTAAGCGCTATCACCTTTCCTGGGTAACTTGCAATAATGGCATAAAATGCATTTGTCGTTGCCGTTATTTGTTGGTACGGACAATAGATTCGACACTGCATTAAAAAATCTTGTTCTGATAAATTAATTCCATACATTTTTTCATACATTGCAATAGCTGATGC
>CAYXLV010000246.1:0-3523 GCA_964465995.1 uncultured Coxiellaceae bacterium
CAATATTACCTTGCACCAGGCTGGCTTGAATGGCAGGCGCTGATGGCTCAGTCCAGCGGTGATATTTAAAACTCCAGCCAAGCCCAATTGGCAATAAAATTAAAATCACACACAGTGTTTTTAACCAATTACTATTGCGTCGTGCCAGCAACGCTAAGCAGCCAGCAATTAACGCAACAAAAAATGAAATCCCATAAACACCAAAAATCGGCGCTAGCCAGCGTAACGGTGTATTCATCTGACTATAACCTAGCAGCAACCAAGGAAACCCAGAGAATAACATACTGCGCAACCATTCCCACAACACCCATAATGCTGGAAAAACAGCAAGGCATTGCACCGCTTCATGCTTACGCCTAAAAAGACGAAAAACCAATGCCAGTGTTGCAGGGTATAAGGCAAGAAATACCACAAAAATCAAAGTAATTAACAGCGAGATAAAAACAGGGGCATTGCCGAAATGATGAATACTGATATAAATCCAAGATGTACCCACCGCAAAAAAGCCAAACCCAAATAGCAAGCCTTGCACCAATGCACGTTGTGCTGAAGATTTTAACCAAAGATAAAGAAGAACGGCGGGACCAATAAAAGCAAATGAATAAATACTAAACGGTGCAAATGCAAAGGGCATCATTGCGCCGGCAATTAAAGCAAAAATAAATCCGATCAAAAAAGACTCCTTGGTGCTATATGAGCACTACTTAGCTCAGTGCGGCCTAGTATAGAGAATCTGACCATCAAATAAAACTATTCGAAAACCAAATCGAGATGTCTGTTGGTGCTCGGAAGGTAGCGCCAATAAAAAGCAAAGCAAGGGATAATAAAATATACATTAAATGGTTTTTATTGTTCATTCTGAGTGATTAAATGAGCTTATGTAAGCTTTTTAATACAGTTTGCAAAAAATAAACAACTCTCAATTGATTTTCTCTGGCATCTCTATCAGAATACGCGACAATGATTTGTGGGAAATCGACCATAAATTCCCATGTATATTGCTCAGTAATTAAATACAACAAAGGGTGGATTTTTTATCATGAAAGAAGTATTTCAGAAAGCTTGTGATCGTTTGGAAAATGTGGAGGCTAATTATAGAACTCCAAATAAAAAAATCAGTCCGGCCGAAGAGAGTGCTATGAAATCCATCACTACCATCTACACTTTCTTGCTCAAAATACTTGGCCAGTCAAATGCTGATTTTTCTGAAAAAAATTACCGAGAGGTTATAGAAAAGGTGCGAGGTGTCGGTAGTTATGTTGACTCAGGCTGGTTTGGGGCTAAAAACCCAACCTTCTTTTCTACTACTATAGTGCCCTCAATTGTTTCTAACCTTGAGGAGTATCTCCAAGAGTACAAAAAAAACGTAGAGAAAAATAATAACCCTAATTTCCAGCAGCAGTTATCCCAATTGCAAACTAGCGTACAAATCATCAGGTCGGAGCTGTCCGAAACAAAAGTAGAGCTTGTTGAGACAAAGCAAGAGCTGGGCGAAACTAAAAAACAGCTAGAGGAATCAAAGTCACAGCTAGTTGTACTCAAGCAAGATAAGGACGAACTCAGAAACTTGTTAGTCAACGTGGATTTTACATGTGATGCAACAGCGCTTAAGAAATTAGCAAAACTGCTAGATTTACCTAGCATCATCTCGGAAAAGCAAATCGAATCATCAAGCAGCTCTTCTTCAAGGCTATATGTTTTGCCGACCAAATATAGTTTTGATGTTCCAAAGAAAGTCGAGGGTAGTAAAGCGCATTGGAAGCCTGAAGATTATAGAAATTATGATATTAGCAAGGTTAGAAAATCTACGACAGACGCTATGTTTGCAGCCATAGTTGATTTAACAGAGCTAAAAAATGTGTTGATACAAAAACAAAGCAGCAGTCCACTTAATAACTCATCGGCTACCTTTGGTGTTAGTTACAAGGTTGATATCGCAACTCTAGATGCAATTATTTATGGGCTACTCGATCAGTCGTTAGTCGAAAGCAGTGAATATAACCAACTAACCTGGTCGGAACGCTTTGCAAACCTACAAAATGATCTTGATATAGCAAGTAAAAAACTAAATGGTGAGGTTACAAGCCTTCTTAGTGAAATCCAAAAATTCAAATACAGTGACCAAATGCCACAGGAAACATCCTTGAAAAACCGCCTTACAAATATAGCGATGGCTGCAAATGATGGTCACTTTTTAGGGAAAAATGTACAGGCCGCACTCAAATATGAAAAGCAGCTAAAGCAAAGCGTCAGCTTAAACAATAAATAGCCTATAGAAAAGGAGGCGAGTATGCACAAGGAAACTCTGCAAGTTAATGACATAGGAAAAGCTTGGGATAGTATTAGTCATTATAAGCCAGCTGTGATGGATAATAATCCGCAAAGCAAAAAAGAAATAGAAGAAGCTGTTCAGACGCTGAAGCAGTCTAAACCATGGTTACATGGACAATTGAATGAGCTGCTTGCTGGTAATCTGAGTTCGCGTAGTGCCGCTAGCGCTTGGTTTGATAATTTATTTAGTGCTGACGAGCCGTTCGCAAAAGAGGTGTGGGACGAGCTTTTTTCGAGTTTTGCAGCCAGTAATTATAAGCTGGTCATCAACTTATTGTTGTCAGGCCATATCTCGGAAGGGTTAGAACAGCACGTAATCAGTAAACTTAAAAAATCTGATCAGCAGTCATCTGATGATATATCGACAGAACAACTGCATACTCTAGCATGGCGACAGTGGTTTAAATATGAATTGTTTCATCGATTAATGACTCCAGCGAGCAGAGAAAATGCAGTAAGATTAATGTCTAAATTAGATAAATTTGATGCAAAGCTTGCCAAAGAGATTTTTAATGAGCTGTTAGATTTTACATCTAATCGAAACGAGACTCTGTATTATTTAATCGCGGATAAAAATTGTAGTGATCGACTAGCGCAGCTGGTCTTTGCGGATTTACATAAGAAGAAGGATGCGGCTTGGCAGGATTGGTTTAAGCATACATTATTACGTAGGCTGCAAATTCCGTCGCAACGTGATGCAGCTTTTCAAGCGCTAGCCAGAGTGATGGATGTTGGTGGTGAATTCGCCGTTAGTGTTTATGACAAAGTGCGATCTACCCATGACTTTTACTCTCTATGCCTAACCCAACCTGGCTTGGGTGATTATATTGCTCAAACAATGATTAGCAAGGATTGCGACGCACAGCCGCCGCAAGTCGCATCAAAGCTTGTTCGCCATGCTCTAAAGGAAGATCCAACATTTGTTGAAAAAAGTGTGCAGCTGTTAAATGCAAAGCACTTTCAAGGCGCTAATAATCCAAAACTTAATATTCATTCTAATTATCAAAATGAATTGATTAATAAAAAGGGGGTAAATTGGTATCGCCGCCGCTGTTTAGCCATATCGAAAAAGCCGCGCTCTTTCTTAGAAAGGGTTTGGGTATTCCTAACTCAAGGTGTTTGGATTGGCAAAATCAAAACAAACAACGATATTTTTTCCTTGGAAAATATTCAATTAGATCAAATTATAGAT
>CAYXLV010000247.1:0-3522 GCA_964465995.1 uncultured Coxiellaceae bacterium
TTCTTCAGGATCGGTTAAAAATTGGGAGAATTGATAGAAAAGACTATGCGATGATGCGCTTGCCGAGATTGAGTTTGCCTGGGGCGATGGTTGCTGCTCCTTAAAAGCCACTCCATTGTTTTGAAAAAGACACGTTGCTTGTGGTTCAACATAAACCTGTTGGCGCCATTCTTCCCATCCCTTCCTTTTACTTTTTTTTGGTGGTAGATCTTTTAAGCTTGTAGACACGTAATCGTATAAGGTGCCCAGCGCCTTAGACAACTCACCCTTATCGTCTGGATAAGGGTTCGTTATTGTATTAAATTGCGTTGGCAAAATTTATCTCCCATTTGGCAGCAAATCACATAATATTGCAAAAAGAAGGGGAGGGGCTGGTGGGATCCTTAGGTGGTTTTGGTGGGCTGATGTGTGTTGTTGTTCGAGAAGCTAAAAAATCGCTAAGGTATATTCTTAGGCGGCCGTCATTCTTAATTGAGTTATTACCAAGGTCGAGTAATTTTCTACGTGCCCAAGTGTAGCAACTATGGCCTGAGTTGCTGGTGCTCTTCCCAAAAAAAGACAGGTCGCCAGATATCTGATAATCCGGCGGATTTTTTTTATCTGCAGCAACATCCTTTTGTAATTGTTCTGCTTCTTTTTGTAAAATGTTCCAGCTTAATCCTTCACAGCCTTGTTTTTGTTCCATATCACCTAATATTTCTGTCCAAAAATAGCGTGTTATTTGCTCTTCTTCATCGAAAAAATTAGTAGGTAGTTTTTTTTCTTTTGTGATAACCATTCCTGAGCATTTTTCCAGAGCAACATTTCGATTAGAGGCAACAAAGTCATAGCGGTGGAAAAAAATATTTTCCCCACTTTTATCGAGTCCCTCCAAAATGATAATCGCATGTTCTGGGACGTCTCCTTTAGGTTTAGCAACTATTGAAACGGTCCACTGTTCGGTGTACATGAATTTTTTAGGGTCTACTTGGCTAAGAATCATTTTTGGCATTACGCTCTCCTTAAATTTAAAATTTATCATTCCATGCTGCTAAAGGTTGGTCACTTCATAGAATTGCTTTGGCATTATCTATTTATTTCTTACCACCAACCCTAAAAGAATTTCGCTGGCAAGTTTTCTGGTATCACTCTTTCATTCTCAACTTCTTGCTCCTGTTCAAACCATTGCTTAACGGCATCTTTTCCTGCTTGGATTAACTTTTCTTTCTCCTCTGCTGATAAATCAAAAGCCAACGTATCAACATTCTGGTTATCAATGTAGATAGTGCGGATTTTATCTTCTCTTAGTCGATGATCACTGTCTTGTTTATTCATAATGGTGTGCATAAGCGCTTTAAAGTAGGGTAACAGCCCCATAATATCTGTTGCTGGTGCTTCAGTTGAGCCTTCCAAAAAAGCTTTCTTTTGGCTTGAGACTAAACGAAGTCCCAGTGTTTTAGAGTTGAATTTAGGTTCCCAGAATTTAGGATCATCTTCTTGAAGGTTATCTACAAACCCCGCAAAATCTAAGGCGTTGATCGGATAATTATCTAAAATACCGCCGTCAGTATAAACATAGCTAGGTTTCGCGAGCTCTCGCTCACCTTTTGCATTTTTAATATAAACCGTGTGCGGTTTGAACAACAGCGGTATGGATAATGAAATTCTAACGGCGTCAGCAATAATGACATTCGGTGTTTTCAAATAATTAAATGCTTCAGCAAGACCTGTTGACAGATTTGCACCAACGACAAACAAGTCTTTAAAAACTTCTGGTTTCTTTAAGTGCATTTTATGCAGCTCTAAAAAGGTTAAGTGCTTGTCACCAGTACGGATGTATATATGTTGTTCAAGCCACTTGCGTAAGAATTCACCATCGTAGATGCCCATGTCCTTGGATAAACGACTGCTTATTTGTGAAGCTGCGATGGGGTGGGATACAACATTGCTGGTGCTTTTTGCAACTTTGCTAGTTTTACTAGTGTTAGCCTGACTATTATTTACTGACTGGAAGAAAAAGCGTCGTGTATTGCCGGATTTTTCATCTAACAGCTCTCTAAAATCAAGTTCTTCTTGTTCTTTTTTTAAAGCATCCAAGGGGTATCCTAGTGCGACAAGTGTAGCAGTAATAGCCCCGGCTGAAGTGCCTGCAATGCGTTTCATTTTTTTGAGAGAAAAAAGGTTGGTTAAAGCATTTTGGGTGTTGTTGTTATTGTTATCGTTTGTACCACGTTCTAGCTCTTCTAAGGCACCCAGGTAAGCTATCCCCTTTACACTACCACCTTGGAAGACTAAATTTTCTATTTCGTCAATACGCATGTTGTCTACTCCCTTATGTAGTCATTTGAGTTTGAATTTTGTGACCGGCATTACGTCACGGCATTGCCTTTTTGTAAAGCAGAGATTAGAGAAATTTTTATTTTTTTACGTGTCAGGCTGATTTCTGCTTTACAAAGAGAAAACATCATGAGGTAATTCCGGCCGTATTAGGAAGTTGCTAATTAGAGCATGGCAAAATTTATACATTCAAGGAGAACCCAATGCCACAATATATTCGTAGTCAAATAAACCCTGAAAAAATTATCTACCCTGGCCAGTGGATTGTCTCAATGGTTGCAAAACCCAGAGGAAAAAATCCTGAACATGCGTTTATTATTTTAGAAGGTTTCGATACAACGGGTAGTAACGTTTTTTTTAATCGTTATGATTTTGTTGCGTCTAATACAAAGCCTTCTATAAAAAATTGTCCAGGAATTGTGAAGAAGAAGGAAAATAAATTACCCATAGAACACTATGATAATGATCAGTTAGAACGGTTTTTTTGGACAAGCGTGTTGGGTGATATTGAAAAAAATCAGGGCTGCGAAGGGCTAAGCTGGAGCATTTTATCAACAGAGGCAGAGAATTTAAAAAAAGCCATTGCTGAAGATGAGAGTGATCCGCCAGATTATCAAATATCCGGTGATGTTGGTATTTTTGCAAAAAGCCCCTCTAATTCTGGCCATAGCTGTTATACCTGGGCGCGTAAAAAATTACGCGATCTGAATAACGACACTATTAATCATGATGATCGCCTAAAAATATTTCTTAAAGATTTTATTGTCTCCCGGACTACCAAGCATCTCAACATGCCGGTGGAGGCTGACCCGACTAGTCCATCTATGAAGGCACCTTCGTTTTGCAGCATCATGTGACTCTTGGTTAAATGGGAGATAAATTTTGCCAACGCAATTTAATAAATTTAATATAATAACTCCCCCTTACCCAGATGATAAGGGGGAGTTGTCTAAAGCGCTTGGCACCTTATACAATTACGTATCTACAAGCTTAAGAGATCTACCACCAAAAAAAAGTGAAAGGAAGGATTGGGAACAATGGCGCCAACAGGTTTATGTTGAACCACAAGCAACGCGTCTTTTTCAAAATAATGAAGTGACTTTTAAGGAGCAGCAACCATCACCCGAGGTAAAATCAATCTCGGCGAGCGCATCATCGCATAGTCTTTTCTATCAATTCTCTAAATTTTTAGCTGATCCTGAAGAG
>CAYXLV010000248.1:0-3514 GCA_964465995.1 uncultured Coxiellaceae bacterium
TGCAACGCTGGCACGCTTTATTTGGCGATCGTTTTTATATCGAATGCCATCGCACTAGTCGCGCGCAAGAAGAAGATTATTTGCATGCTGCGATTAAGCTTGCCGAACAATATCGCATACCCGTGGTGGCCAGCAATGATGTTCGCTTTTTAGAAGAAACCGATTTCGATGCGCATGAAGCACGGGTTTGTATTTATTCAGGTTATGTTTTAGAAGACAGCAAACGGCCACATCATTATTCTGAGCAGCAGTACTTAAAAGACAGCGCCGCAATGCAGCAATTATTTGCTGATATACCAGAAGCTTTAACCAATACGTATGCAATTGCCAAACGTTGCAACGTGCAATTAAATTTAGGCCAAGTTTGTCTACCCAATTTTCCTGTGCCAGAAGGCGTGAGCTTAGAACATTATTTGGATCAACAATCACAGGCCGGTTTGCAAACAAGGCTTGCAAATCGTGATGTATCTACTGAAGCGATGCAAGCCTATCAGCATCGCTTAGCCCATGAGCTTGATGTGATTAAAACCATGGGTTTTCCAGGCTATTTTTTAATCGTGGCGGACTTTATTGCGTGGGCAAAATCACAAAAAATTCCAGTAGGACCCGGTCGTGGTTCAGGTGCGGGTTCTTTGGTGGCTTATGTATTAGGCATTACTGAACTGGATCCTTTGGAACATGAATTACTGTTTGAGCGTTTTTTAAATCCAGAACGGGTATCGATGCCTGACTTTGATATCGACTTTTGTATGGAACGCCGCGATGAGGTGATTGACTATGTGGCGAGACGTTATGGACGTCCTGCGGTATCGCAAATTATTACTTACGGTACGATGGCCGCCAAAGCGGTGGTGCGCGATGTCGGACGTGTTTTGGGGATGCCATATGGATTTGTCGATAAAATTGCAAAATTAATCCCGTTTGAAATTGGCATGACGTTGGATAAAGCGTTGGCGCAAGCAGAAGAACTCAGGGAGCGCTATGCCAAAGAAGAAGAGGTCACCACCTTAATTGATTTAGCAAAAAAATTAGAAGGTGTAACGCGTAATGCTGGTAAGCATGCCGGTGGTGTTGTGATTGCACCAACGAAGTTAACTGATTTTTGCCCGTTGTATTGCGAACCGGGCGGTGAGCAACCCGTTACCCAATTTGATAAAGATGATGTGGAAGCGGTTGGTTTAGTGAAGTTTGACTTTTTAGGTTTGCGTACGCTAACGATTATTGATTGGGCGTTGCAAACCATTAATCACAAGCGTGCGCAAACTAATGAACCATTGATTGATATTCAAACCATTCCCCTCGATGATCCAAAGCCTTTTCAGTTATTAAAAGATTGTGCTACCACGGCCGTTTTCCAATTAGAGTCGCGTGGGATGAAAGATTTAATTCGGCGTTTGCAGCCGGATAACTTTGATGAAATTACCGCTTTGGTTGCCTTGTTTCGTCCTGGTCCATTGCAGTCAGGTATGGTGGATGATTTTATTGATCGAAAACATGGTCGTGCTGACGTGCATTATCCGCATCCAGAATTGGAGCCAATTTTAAGTTCCACTTACGGCGTTATTTTATACCAAGAGCAAGTGATGCAAATTGCGCAGGTATTGGCGGGTTATTCATTAGGCGGTGCCGATATTTTACGTCGTGCGATGGGTAAGAAAAAACCGGAAGAAATGGCGAAGCAGCGTGCGGTGTTTTTGGAAGGTGCAAAAGGGCGTGGTATTGATGAGGAGTTGGCAGAATATATTTTCGATTTAATGGAAAAATTTGCGGGTTATGGTTTTAACAAATCGCACTCGGCGGCTTATGCATTGATTGCTTATCAAACTGCGTGGTTAAAAGCACATTATCCAGCAGAATTTATGGCCGCGGTTTTGTCATCGGATATGGATAATACCGATAAAGTTGTTGGGTTTATTAATGAATGCCAAAGCATGAAGCTAACCGTAGCGCTACCAAATGTAAACGCAGGCTACTATGCGTTTACCGTGAATGATACGCATCAAATTGAATATGGTTTAGGTGCAATTAAAGGCGCCGGACAAGCAGCGATTGAACACCTTGTTGCCGAGCGTGAAAAAAATGGACCGTTTAGTGATTTATTTTCATTTTGTCAACGTGTGGATTTGCATAAAGTGAATCGACGTGTTTTAGAGCCATTAGTTAAGTCTGGTGCCATGGATTGTTTTGGAGTGCCACGTGAGCGTATTTTTGCTTCTATTAATAAAGCTATTCAAGCGGCAGAACAAAAGCATCGCAATGAATCCATTGGTCAATCCGATATGTTTGGCGGTGCGGTTGCCGCAACTTTAACGGATGCAGATGCAAGTTATGTCAGCGCAGAAGCCTGGGGATTGCAAGCGCAGTTGGCGTTTGAAAAAGAAACCTTGGGTTTATTTATGAGTGGTCATCCACTGCAAGATTATGAAAAAGAGCTTACTGAATTTACCGCAGCACCGCTCGCCCACTTAGCCAGTATTCGACGTGAAGAAGTGAGTGTGGCGGGTATTGTTGTTAGCGTGCGCACGATAGTGACTAAGAAAGGTAAGTTAATGGCGATCACCACGCTTGAGGATCGCACAGGTCGGTTAGAGGTGACGTTATTTCCAAAAGTGTATGAGCAAGTGCGCGAGTTTGTTTTAACCGATCAGGTTGTCGTGGTGAAAGGGGCTTTAGAGAATGATGATTTTACCGGTGGATTACGTATGCGCGCTGAAACGGTAGAGCCCTTGGAGGTTGTGCGCCAACGTTTGTTGCGGCGTTTGGTGATTAAAGTGCTCGATCAAGCGCAAGCGAATTTGGTTTTAAATGATTTGCCCGAGATGATTAAGCCTTATTGCCAAGGCGGTTGTCCGATTACCATTGCCTATCAAGCACCCGCGGCTAAAGCCGAATTACGATTAGGCGATGCTTGGCGAGTGAGACCGAGCAATGCATTAATAGAGTCATTAAAAAAACTTTGTGGTGAGGATTGCGTGGCATTGGAGTATGCCTAAATCCAATTAGAGGAGAAAGGATGCTAGCAAAAACCCCAAAAACTACTTTAGAACAATGGCGTGTTTTACAAGCCGTCGTTGAATGTGGTGGCTTTGCCAAAGCGGCTAAAGCGTTGCAACGCAGTCAGTCAGTGGTTAGCTACACCGTGGCTAATTTACAAAATCATTTAGGGGTTGATTTATTAACGATGTCAGGACGTCGCGCCGAATTAACGCCGGCTGGTAAAGAGTTGTTAGATAATGCCGTGGAATTATTGCGCGGGATGAATACGTTAGAAGGCATGGCAATGCAATTGGACGAAGGTTGGGAACCGGAAGTGCGCATTGCTTTTGACGTGTCTTTTCCGACAGATATTTTAGTGGAAATGCTAAAAGAATTTTCGCTCGTTAGCCAAGGAACTCGCGTGTTAGTGCAAGAGTTGAATGTTGGAGGAGTTGAAAGCGCCTTGCTATCCGGACATGTTGATTTAGCTTTATGCGCTTATAAAATTCCTAAAAACTACGAAGGCTCTGCCATAGCT
>CAYXLV010000249.1:0-3510 GCA_964465995.1 uncultured Coxiellaceae bacterium
TACCAATGGATCCCGCTGTTAAACAGCGGGACGACGGGAGAGACGGGAGGGTAACAAAGCACACCACTAAACCCCAGCCAACTTATCAACAAACCTCTTCCTATGACAATGACACAACGCAATCGCCAACGCATCAGCTGCATCAGTTTGCGGTTTTTTCGGCAGCTTCAATAATTGCATAATCATATGCTGCATCTGCTGCTTATCCGCCGCACCATACCCCACAATGGCCTGCTTAATCTCACGCGGACTATACTCTGTCACCGCCAAAGCATACTGCGCTGCCGCTACCAACGCCGCGCCACGCGCTTGCCCCAACTTCAAAGCAGACTGCGCATTTTGATGCATAAAAATCTTTTCAATCGCCACCGCATTGGGCTTGTACTTAATAATCACCTCACTCAAATTTTCAAAAATATAATGACATTTCTCCGCCAAACTTTTTTCAACAGGAATTTTAATATGACCATATGCCAAACACCGCTGCTGTGATTTTTCACTGATAATTAATCCATACCCAGTAAAACGTGAGCCTGGGTCTATGCCTAAAATGATGTCCATCTATTTGAGTTCCTTATGGGGAGTCACTGCCAAACTTGAGTGCGCTTATCTTACTGGAAAAGCACCATGCTTGCCGAATTTTCAACAAATTTGTGCGAAAGATAATCAATAAAATGGGTGAAACTCGCCTTACTTTTGCATGAAAATTAACCAATACTGGCTTAAAATACGTGGAAAAGGTCTTTTTAAGCTAATTTTTAACCAATCCGCATAAAAAATAATGGTTGCGGTGAAAAATCGAAGTTATTTTCATGTTTTTTTGTTATCATGACCGCGAATCAAAAAGTAACAATATAAGGAGAGCAGTATGCCTGATATGGGATATACCTTTTATTCTCAAGCACACCAAAAAAATTTCGCCTCTAGCTCCGACCAAAACCCTCAACATATAATCAAGCAATCAGAAGAAGCTCTTAATAACATAAGGCAGCAGCTTGCAATGACAGCTGAACAAATAAACAGCCTTACCAATATCAATAGCCAATGGCACCAAGAGTATCTAGACGAGCTCAACACGCTGATCGACACTGAACTACAAGAGGCTGCTTGGTGGTCTTATCTAACGCAACTTGATACGGTTATTACCAGTCCGGACCAACCATACGAATTTAGCTATCAAACACTTGAAGACGCATCTGGTAGCTTGCCGCTAGAAGCGACGTTAAGAACAAAACATGAGCCTGAGTCAATGCCTTCAAAGCAGTATGTTCAAAAAGTAGTGCAGGAGCGACAAGCGTTGATTAACGAAAAGGCGCAAACAGCTAAAAGGACAATTGAAAGTCAGCTGCCAAAAGACAGTAGGTTTATGCAAGTTGCACGATTTTTTGTCTGCCTACTGCGCCCAATTGCCAACAGTATTATTGCCACCAAAAAAGATAAAATTAATGCGTTACTTGGTATGCGCCATGCCGTAAAAAACCGTCATTTAACTAGCCCCGAGTTAAATAAATCAGCAGGTGCGGCATACAATGAACACATTTATAGTAATGGTTATTATGACTTTGAGCAGACTGAGATTAACTTTGCATCCCCTCGTAGCAACCAAGCTTTCGCTGCAACCAATGAGTCGCGAGTAGAGCGCCAATTAGATAAGTATCGATCTGAAATTTGTTTGCCGCTTGATAATCTACGCGAAACGCAGCGTGAATTGGAAAGTAAAAAGCAAGATTTGGAATCAAGAATTAAAAACTGTAAAGATCAAGCTACGGTGAAAGGGCCAGACACGTTTGAAATGCAAGAGCTGCCTGCAGCGCCATTGACAATGAAAGCCTAGCTTTCTTCATTTCTAGCCTAAATCTAAAAGGCCCTGACTGATTTATGAAAATTAGTCAGGGCCTTTTTACATTACATTATAAAAAAATAGCTCTGGCTGCTTTAGTAAGTAGGTAACCACTTATTGCATTGTGTGGTCCTTTATTTCGTTGTTAACTTCTGTAATTTTTAAATACTCATGTGGGGAAATAACCGCTTGAAAAAATAACATACAGCGGCTGGGGCAATAGACATAGCGGCCATAGTATCCATAGTATGAATCATATAGCAAATCTTTGGGTAATGAGGGTGGGTGATTGTTTTTTTGTACTGGTATAGGCTCTTCAAGTATTGTTGTCTGTTCAGTAGCGGGTTGTCTTGCAGGCTGAGCTGTCTCGATTTTCTTCTCTAGCTTTGAGGTTGATTCTTGTTTCTGCGTAAAGCTCCCTATCATTGGTAGGCATTCCAATATTGCTTTCTTGATTTTTTCTTTAACATCATCATTGCTAGAGAATGCTTTGGGTGTTTTTGATTTGAGGGTTGTTGTGGCAAATAATGTAAGGCCTGAAGTGGGTCCAAGGTTGGGTAAATTGCAGCTAGGTAGGGCTTTTTTTTCTTTTATAATTTGTATTGGTTGAGTGTTAGTTTGTGTAGGTGCAGGTGGTGTCAGAGTTTTTTTTGGTATTTGGTTAGGCTTAAAATGCTGGATCTGTAAAACTGGGAAATTTTTTTTGAAGCTGGGTAGGTGTTCTTTTTGTTTTTTGCCGGTTAATGGTTTGCTATTTACTTGTGTTTTTTTTATTTCCGGAGTTTTTATGGGTTTCTTTTTTTGCTTTTTTGGACCGTTAGTTGGTTTTTTTTGTTGATGTAGTTTGTGGATTAACTGGTCTATATCATCTTTTGTAGAGTTGAGTTGTTTTTCAATAGTGTCGATGGTCTTGACTGAGTTGTTCTGGGCGGTTTTATCTACGTTAGGGAGAGTAGATTGATTCCATTGATTAAATTTATTTATATCAGTGATGAGTGCGCCGATAGCGTTGTTGAGTTGTACTAATTCGTCAATTTTAGTGCCCACGCTTATCTCACTATTTGGTAGTCGCAACTTTTTAAAATCATTCAAGCTGGAGGTTGTGTTATCACTTCTTTCGGTAAAGTATTCAGTCATAATTGAGGTGAAGCTAGAGTAAAGATCTGATGGGGTGCTCGACTTTATTAGGGTGTATAATTTTTTGATAGTCGAATCGATTTTATTTTTATAGCTTTTTATCGTGAGTTGTGTGTTTGTATTGCTATTTGGGTTTTTAACTCTGTAAAGTATATCCAAGTGTTCTTGTCGACAGATAAGGGTGAGGTGCTGTATTTCAAGACTAATTATCAGGTCAGGTGTTATCGAATTGTTATTAGAAATGCTTGAATAGATTTTACTAAGATGATTTTCATTCAATAGTGGCCTGGTGGTTGTATCAAGGGAAGGTCGCGTTAGATAAAATTCGATAATACCACGGAGTGATTTTATTTCATCTTCAGTGCAAGAGCTTAGAGATTCTGGGACTATTTTATGGAATAGCGTAGTTGATATTTCCAGGTAGTTATTAGTTTTCTCAGGGTGGTGAATCAAATAGCTTTGGTTTGCTAGCTTATTTAGCTCTATCAACCAAGCAGTATATTTTTTCTTATGATGCTGAAAGAGGGTTGTCA
>CAYXLV010000250.1:0-3506 GCA_964465995.1 uncultured Coxiellaceae bacterium
CATGAATATATCGCCATCGATATTGACCCAGAGCGGGTACAAAATGCGGTGGTTGCCGGCTTTTCCACCAGTTTTGGCGATGCCACTCATTTAGAAATTTTAAAAGCCGCCAAGTTGGCTAAAGCCAAAGCCATGGTGATTAGCTTTGATAACTTACCCGCAACCATAAAAATTTTAGATCAAGTCCATGCGGTTAATAAAAAAATTCCCGTCTTAGTGCGCTGCAAAGATGAGTCTGAATTAATTGAACTACAAAAGCATGGCGCCGCTGAAATTATCACCGAAACTTTTGAAGAAAGTGTGCGTTTAGCCTATCACTTATTACTCACTCTAGAAGTACCTTCAAGCAAAGCAGCTGAGCTAATCAAAACAGTTCGCAAAGAACGCTATGATGTATTAAGCATGGTAATACCCGGAACCTTGCCTGAAGAAATCTCCGAGAGCAGTGAAATATTTGAAGAACTGCGCCCCATTATTATTAGTAAATGGGCCTACGCCGCTGGACGTCGACTGGACGAATTAAGTCTTGAAGAAACTGGCTGCAAAGTCATTGCCATTCGCCCGCGCGGCAAGAAGCAACAGCGACCAAATTTTCGCACAAAAATAAAAGGCGGCGATATTGTCGTATTGTATGGGCCGATCAGTAATTTAGATATGGCAGAACATTTATTACTCAAAGGTAACTATTAATATGAGCAAATTTAAACTTGATTTTACCGAACATACTGAAGTGGGACATCGCCCAAAAAATGAAGATTACTGTGCCTCTTATACAGAAGGCGACTGGGGGATTTTTATTGTTGCCGATGGACTGGGTGGCTATCCGGGCGGCGAACTCGCATCGCAATATTTTTGCCAAGCGCTGGTTGAGTATGCTGCCTTACAAAAAGAATCTTTAAAATTAAAACCTGAACAAGCAATGCAACAACTGATCATCGATGCCGCTAACAACTCAAGTAAGAAATTAAATGGGGAGCAACTGTCTGAAGCGTCAACCACCTGTGCAATTGCTTGGGTAGACCCCAACAAAATTGTCACCGCACATATCGGTGATAGCCGAGTAATTTTATTAGACAAACAAAAAGTATTGTGGCGCAGCAAAGATCACTCACGCGTACAAGAATTAGTTGACCAAGGTGTGATTAGTGAACGAGACATGGGACTGCACCCTGAACAATGGGAGCTCTATCGCAGCATCACCCCAAAACAAACACCAAAACCTGATGTGTTTGTCCACCCGCCATTAAAAACAGGTCAATTATTACTGCTTTGTACAGATGGGTTTTGGAGCATGACCACGCCAGCGGCAATGTTATCATTGGCAAAATGTAGAAAACTCAATGAAACCGTGGTCAAACTTGCAGAAAAAGCCGTTAAAAAAGCAGATCAAGATTCGGATAATGTCACCGCTATTGCCGCTAGACTGGCGAAATAATTGATATTAGAATCAGCGCTCATCGCCATAAGGACCATTTCATCATGCTTAAAAAAATATCAAATCATGGCTCGCTGCTGCTGGTTATCACGCTTTGGGCCGCTATTGCGCTTATCGCAGGCTATACCAAAACCCTAATCCCAGTTGACGAAACACGTTATGTTGGCGTGGCTTGGGAGATGTGGTTGCATCATCACTGGTTAGTACCACTGTTAAATAATCATCCTTATTATATTAAACCGCCGCTGTTATTTTGGTTGCTCGAAGCCGGTTGGAATATTGTTGGAGTTAATAATTGGTTACCACACCTTGTGCCCGCTTTATTTGGACTGGGCACACTTTTAATGACGTATACATTAGCGCGCTTAATGTGGCCACAGAATAAGCCGATCGCCAGTATTGCTGCATTAATGGTGGTGGGAACAACCTATTGGGCGATTTATATGCCCATGACCATGTTTGATATTCAATTAACTTTTTTTGTGTTGATTGCGCTTTATGGTTTATATCAAAGTGCTACCGGTAAAAATAGTGGTTGGTTATGGTTTGCTATTGGCAGTGGGCTTGGCATGTTAAGCAAAGGACCAGTGGCACTAGTGTTTACTCTGTTACCTGGATTACTCGCACCACTTTGGATCACCCACACCGTTAACTGGAAAAAATGGTATGGCTTATTAGTGTTAGCAACCTTACTGGCTAGCGCCATTATTTTAAGTTGGGCAATTCCCGCGGCGTTGCAAGCTGGCACATCGTACGCGCATCAAATTTTTTGGAATCAATCTTATGGGCGCGTGGTGCATTCATTTGTGCACCGCCGAGCCTGGTGGTGGTATCTGCCATTACTACCTTTAGTATTATTTCCCTGGTTTTTGTGGTTGCCTACATTGCGAGCAATGGTGCAAGTACAATGGAAGGCCGCTGAAACTGCTAAACGCTTATTACTCATGGCACTGTTACCTGCATTTATTTTTCTATCGGTGATTAGCAGTAAACAAATGCATTATATTCTACCGCTGTTTCCAATTTTCGCATTGTATATTGCTCGGCAACTGCATGATCAGCAAAATCAAAATTCTCTGACTGCAAGAATTATTCTAGGTGTCGCAATGTTGTTAATTGGCGCCGTTATTATCAGCACCACATCACTCAGTGCATTCTTTAAAGACAATCCCAGCTGGCTCAATCAAGTGTCGCCACTTTGGGGGGCATTGATCATTGGCTTAGGCATTGTCATGCTGCTTTGGAAACCTAAAAAACTGCTCACCCAAATCCAATCACTCACAGTGATCAGTTTTTGTTTAGCTGCTATTTTATTTTTTGGGCTAGTCAAAACTGCAATGCCCTATTATGACATTAGACCACTCGGTGAAAAGCTCGCGGTTATGCAAAACCATAATATTCCGATTGCCCATATTGGCGAATATGTTGATCAATACCAATTTTATCCTCGTTTAACAAAACCATTGATGGTGATAGCACCAGCACACATGAAACAGTGGGCGCAGGCGCATCCGAATGGCTTTATTATTGATTACGCTCACCAGAGTCAACACCATTGGCAAGCGCCAATCTGGTGGCAGCATTATTTACCGCATCATAAAATCGTGCGCTTGTGGAGTGCTCAGCAAATACTCGCCAGATGATAGTGATTAGCACTTTACTGTAACTGCATCACTGGACTGCTATCTTCTTGCAGTTGTTGTTTGACGGCAATTTTTTTCAAATATTCCTCACAACGCTTTTGCAAGTTTGATATTTCAATGTTGGCTTGTTGTTTCTCTTTTTTGAGTAATTCATTTTCTTCATCAAGCGTTGCAATTTTTTGTTTGAGCTTTTGATTTTGCATTACCAGCCGCTGAATATCTTTTTCTTGTAGCTGCATTTTACTTTCAATTAGCTCTAGACGACTGTTAAGTTTATTATCGTCAGATGGCGGACTCACTGAAGACATCGCTTCATTTAAATGCAGCTTAATCGCTTTATTTTGCACACTTAATTGCTTTTCTCGGATCGCAGCCTCTTGCAGCTGTCCCTCGAGTTTTTGGATTCTTGATTGATAAGTGAATAATGC
>CAYXLV010000251.1:0-3506 GCA_964465995.1 uncultured Coxiellaceae bacterium
ATTTCATACAATGCAAAAGGCGCAAGCTGTGATTTGCGGGTTCGAGCAATGGCTGATTTTAATAAAAGTGCTGTGCCAGTGAGTGGTGTTAGCGGCGTGCTTAATAAAGTGACCAAAGCCTCCGGCTCTAATAAAGCAGGACATTGGCAAGTTGTTTTTTGTTGGTCTGGATCAGCAAGTTGATAAGCAAATCCAAAAAATCCGGCAAATCCAAAGGTGGTGTGTTCGCCAATTTTTTCTAGCTGACGACGCAAACCTTCGCTACGAGTATCAATACAAAACACCCATTGTGCTTTTGGTGGCTTGCTTGATGATGTTTGTGGCTGTTGCAATAAAGCTTGATAAAGCGGTTGTTGATAGCGCAACTCATAAGCATGTTGCCAGATCCAAGTGAGGTCGCGATATGTCAACGTAAAACTAGTACCTGCATAATCTAACCAAGCTGCAGCAACCGCTGCGTCTTCAGGGTGAGTGTCCGGCAAACGATATGTCGGCGTAAAACCAATTAACTCACGTTGATGGGTGCGCATCCAAAATACTTCATGGGTTAACCACATCACAATAATTTCTAAAGGATCGAGCGCCTGTTGTCGATAGGGATTATTCGGATATTGTTGCTGCCACTTCAGATAACCAAACCAGCCTTTGAGTTGCCAACAAATTGCTGCGATATAAGCTGGTACTATTGCGGCAGGAATCGCTAATGCGGTTAATAAACTCGTGATCATCGCTTCGATATCGTCTGGGTATTGCGCTAAAAACGCTTGCCAACGACGATTTTTATTTGCCATCACTAAGCGCCATAAACGATAGCCAGGGTAACTTGCCGCTTGTGGTAATTCAGCCAAAGCCGTTTGTTGAAAAGCAGTCGGGCTAAAATAGCCGGCTAACCAATTTAAACATTCTGACTGAATACTTTGTAACGCATTGTCATAACCATACGCTTGGATCTGTTGTGAATATAATAAAGCGTTGTTGCTTGGCGCTACGATTTGTTCAATTAACATTGCTTGATGCGTTTGACTGGTTAAAAAACCTTGCAATAAAGACGCATCCACAGCTTGATTACCATGCTGACAATACCATTGGGTTGCGAGTTCAATATCCGTTGCTTGGATTTCACCATCCAAATAATATTGCCAGTAACTTGCTAACGGCAAAGTCGCTGCAATGTGTGCAATCGGTTGATCCACCAAATCCCAATACGGATTGGTCGCCACAAATTGTTGCAATGGCCACACCACTGGAATAGCACGCAGTGCTTGTTCGATAGCGGCTGATAAGTTAAGCGGTACAGATTCACTCATAGCTTAAGTCCCCAGTAACATTGAAAATACCCGCAATAACGCCGCTGGGTAAATCCCGTTAAAAATATTAAACCCAATCAAAGCCAAACAAACGACATGCAAGCCAGGAGTAATCGGTAAAGTGTATTGCGCAATCGTTCGAGGATTAAAAAAATGTTCTTGCAAGGCATGCAAGACAACTAAAGCTAACAGCGCCATGCTGCCACCTAATAAAACAGCCATTAGAAAGTGCAGTTGCAACAAACCTGACAATAAATAAAATTCACTGATAAAACTGGCCGTGCCTGGGATACCAATTAATAACATTAAAAAAACACTCATATAAAAGTGTGACCATGGTAGACGATTGTGAATCAACGCGGCTTGCTGCGATCGACTTGAACGCTTGCGCAGCAGTAAGGCGAAACCAGTGAGCACTAACAAACTATTGAGTAGTTGATAACCGCCAATTAATTCCAATTCAAGCAAACCTGAGTAAAAGGCTATCGTGCTTAAAGAAAAGGTAATCAAGATCAACATGACAAATAAACGTGATAAAGCGTAAACGCGATTTGCCATCAACAACAGCACCACTAAGAAACCCATGCTCACAATGACAATTGTCGCGTTGCCCAGTGGCGCATGGTTATGCAAACCAAATAAGTAATAAGCCATGCAAGCAGCCAACCAAATGGCGGCCACTAATAGAATTAGTCTGTGCTTTAATAGTTGATCTCCGAGACGACGCAGTGGATTAATTAAATAACGCCGATACATCAGCTCAATGCGGCCTTTATAAAAACTGGTTAAAAATAATTTGATAAAGAATTTTTTTCTGCTTGTAGTCGGCAAGCATCCGCAAATCAGCTTATAGAGCACCATCAGCGCTAACACCACGCTTACCATCACCCAGCCAAGGGTTATCAATTGCTGATTAGCCACATCGACATCAATCAAGCTATCAAACGTATGCAGCATAAAAAGATAAAATCCAAAAAGACCGGCAATTAATACAACAAACAACCCTCTTGTCAGCAAACGATCAAAGCGTGCCCAAATGGCGTTAATCAAATAAAAAACGCTGGTTGCAATAAATAGCCATAATAGTGGATTAATTTCTTGTGAATTAATCCATAGGCCGCAACCTATGAATAAGATGGTGATCAACAAACTGATGGTCCATTGCCGCCATTGTTGCAACCTACCCGGCTTGTTTTGCGATGGCGTTTGATTCGCTGTGCTTAAGGTGCTGCCTGATGATAAAAATAACGTTGCTTTAAAAAAGCCATGGGCTATTAAATGGAAAACCGCCGATGAAAAGCAGCCTAAGCCACACTGCATCACCATATAACCCATTTGACCAACGGTTGAATAAGCCAATTGTTTTTTAATATCAGGTTGGGTTTTCATGTAGTAATTACCGAGCAAGGCTGTTACTAGGCCCACTAGAAAAATTAACAATAATAAATAAGGTGCTTGATAAAGCATTGGGCTTAGACGTGCTAGTAAAAAACCGCCCGAGTTAATCACACCGGCATGCATCAATGCCGATACTGGCGTTGGTGCTTCCATCGTGTCGATTAGCCAAATATGAAATGGAAATTGTGCTGATTTGGTCATCACCGCCACAAAGACTAATAATAAGATCCATGGATCAAACGCGGTTGCTTGTTGGAATAATACTGGGAAGGCAGTTGTGCCGTAGTGGTTAATCGTCATAACGACGGCCAATAAAAAACAGATATCACCAACACGGTTAATCATAAATTTTTTCTTCGCCGCTTTATTAGACTTGATATCGTAGTGATAATGATTCAGTAATAAATACAAACTCAAACCAATTAACTGCCAAGCAATAAATGCCGTTAGTAAACTGCCGCTTATCATCAACAACATCACCGCCAAGGTCAGTAAAAAAAGTTGCATCATAAAGCGTGTTTGATTGCGATCGGAGAATAAATAGCGCTTGCTGTAGCTGTAAATAATAACGCTCATAAATCCGACCAACGATAGCATTAGCCAAGTCAGTCTGTCGTAATAGAAATCAATGGCGATATGCAACTTGGCAAATTCAAATAATGGCCAGTGCCAGGCACTGCCGTTGGTGATATAGAGGGGTGAAACAAGGCAAGCTAGAAAGATGGTTAATAGTATGATCATAATCCGTTCTAATAAAATCTGTGAAACCTGTGCCATGATTCCATGCACGATCTATTTGTT
>CAYXLV010000252.1:0-3471 GCA_964465995.1 uncultured Coxiellaceae bacterium
GAAAGTATATTTGCTCACAAGCAAAGTCCCTCTGATGGATGAAAATAATATTACTATTGGTGTGCTTGGAATTTATTCAGATATTACAGAGCTTAAAGTGGCGCAAAAGCAAATAATAGTGCAGAAAGAAAAAGCAGAGGCAGCCAATAAAGCCAAGTC
Organism: uncultured Coxiellaceae bacterium; assembly: GCA_964465995.1. Lineage (GTDB taxonomy): Bacteria > Pseudomonadota > Gammaproteobacteria > Coxiellales > Coxiellaceae > CAYXLV01. Next base: position 160 of record CAYXLV010000252.1, read on the forward strand.
TGAATTTATTGCGAATATGAGTCATGATATTCGTACGCCAATTACCGGAATGCTTGGGCTTACACAATTTTTGTTTGATACGGCTTCAGATATATTGAAAAATGCTGATGCTAAGTATGTGCAAGTAATGGATTTTAAGCAGCAGCTACAAGAATTTGCACACACGACTCAAGAAAATAGCGGTTTGTTGATTGGTGCCACTGATGAGTTGCTGCAGTTTTGCAATGAAATACTTGAAACAATGATGCTCGAAGAGCGTGCTCCCACCCAACCTGTGAATACTTTTTCGATTAGAGATATTGTTCAGCACAATATAAATCTGTTACTTCCTATCGCGCGGCATAAGCAATTAGAGCTCAGTTTTTCAGTAGCTAAAAATGTACCGCACTATTTCGTTGGCTTTGATACTTACCTGGATCGAGCATTGCTTAATTTGGTGAGCAATGCGCTTAAATTTACTAAGCAAGGAAGTGTTAAGTTATCTGTTGTAATGCTGGATCGTGGACAGCCTGGTGAAACTGCGCGTATACAGATTTGTGTAGAAGATACTGGCATTGGTATACCAGAAGATAAATTCGCGGTGATTTTCGAACATTTTTCACGACTCACGCCAGCTTATCAAGGTTTGTATAAAGGGGCTGGGTTGGGTTTGTATACGGTAAAGCGCTATACAGAAGCGATGCAAGGTGAGATTGCTGTTGAAAGCGAGCTAGGAAAAGGTAGTCGCTTTATAATTACTCTGCCACTTGAAATAGCAGTTCATCCAGATAATATAACTTCGCCAGAAAATGTGGTGAGTTTGCCGAGCCAGCAAAATTCATCATCGGTGGCTAGTAATGCTAGGGCGAACGTATTGGTTGTGGAAGACAGTAATCTAGCTGCCAGAGCAGTTTGCTTTTCATTGGAAAAGCTTGATTGTACGGTAGACATTGCAGAGGATGGCGTAACGGCAATAAAACTCGCTAGTCAGCAAAATTATGATTTAATCTTGATGGATATCGGTTTGCCTGACATCAGTGGCACGGCAGCGACGCAATGTATTCGCCAACTAGATGATGACATAAAGTCAAAGGTGCCTATTATTGCAGTAACAGGTCATGCAGCTAGTTCTGAAAAGTGTCAAGAAGCTTTTGCTGCTGGTATGCAAGAGGTGTTGAGTAAGCCGGTTCAGCTATCGGAGCTTGAATCAGTGCTTGCCCAGTATGTGGCTTGCAGTGATCAATTGAACCTAAGGCGGTAGTTTTAATCAATCACTGCAGCCTTTCTTTTTTAGAATGGCTTTTTCTTGTTGGTGAGAGGTTGCTCGCTTTCAGAAGGCGATTTACTAGAAAAAATTTTGAAGAAGTTCCAAAAATTACTCGTATGCTCTGCAGTGTCCGTTTGCTTCTCATGGTTGCAGCTATTATTATTATTCGAAGCAGCCTGACTTGAAGGTTGGTCTTCTAGGGTTATTTGAGGGGTGTCGTCGTGCTTTTTTTGTAGGGTTTCAATAGAGTCGATGAGCGTATCGATTTCTTTGCTGCCGTACCAGTGTTTCTGAAGTATAAGCAACGTATCTTTATCGACAGTTTTCAGAGTCTCTACACCCTTTTCATTTTCTGTGTCGGGACTTTGTGCTTTGAGGAGCGGCAAGATAATAGAAATTTCTTTCTCAAGGTCGTTTAGGTCGCAGCCATAACTAATTTTAGCTTTGAGCATTAATAGATCTTCAGGGGTAAAATCACTATAAAATATTTTATGTTTTTTGTTTGCTTCATAGTCTTTATAATCCTTAGTAAGCTCAAAAATTGGTCTTAACAATAATCCAAGTTGATCTTTTTCAAACGGATGAATGGTAACCTTATTATCATGTAATTTTTTCAACAGCGTCATTTCGGAGTGACTGTATGTTGATTTTTCCACGTTATTTTCTAAGTTCTCTTCGCGTTTTTGTAAAAAAATGATGGCGTCATTTTTTTCACATCCTTTTAGAGTTTCGATAACACTCCAAGCCCGAAGTTGCTGGGTTTCGTGAGGTAGTAATGGGTGAGAATTTTTTTGCAAAAATTTCAAGAAAGTAAGCTTATCTGCATCAAAGCTTGCAAGTGACTTTTGATTTTCAGAATCACGATAGTTATCAGCAAGTTTGGAAAGATGGGTGTTATTTCTTATGGCGATCCAGAACTTGGGGCGTTGCTCGTCATCTAAAGAGGAAATCATGGGGTACAGCTTTTCTATATGGGTAGCGATGTTGTCAATGCATTTTGTATCTTCAGAATTCAAAAATTCTAGCACGATTTCGAAAGATACTAGCCCCAATTTGTGAAGCAGTGATGATCTCTCTTTTTTTAGAGGAAGTTTTTGGTGAAGCATGAGCAGTTTATCTGAAATCTCTTCTATGCTTTCGGGTGTTAATTTATCCTGTAATGCGGTGTTAAATTTTTCTACAAGAAAATCATGCTCTAGTGGATATTGAAAGTTGGTAAGTGCAGTTAGCAATACAATTAAATCGCCGAGGAAAAAACAACGTGGTTCCACTGATTTGAAAACAGAATCACAAACTTTCTTCCATCTCTTATTAATTATACTAAATTGCTCACTGGTGTATTGTTTTTTTGGAGTGTATTGCTCTAGCTTAGAAATTTTCACCAGCCAAGCTGTAATAGAGCTAATGTATATGGAGCCAAAATCCATTGGGATTTCAGCTAATTCGATTAATGAGTTAAAAAAATTTAACTTGGAATTATCTAGCGCTATAAAATGAGTGATTTTTTCAACGACTGCGGGTTCGGTGCATTTATCACTAATGTTGCTGAGAATATACTTAGAGGGGTCGTGCCGCATAATTTTAGAAAAAGATAAAAAATCATCCAGGTCTTTTCCTGTAATATTTCTTTCCATTTTTTCCAAAACATTTTGTTTGTTTTTAAATAAATATTCCATTATTTTTTCGGTTCTTTTGGGTTGTTGATTGTTAAGTAAGATTGTTAAATTTACAATTGCATCGATGGATGCTTCTTTGTCCTCTAAAAAGGAGTCGGTGATTTGTTGTAATATATTTTGGTAGGCTTCTATAAGGCACTGTTCTAAATTTTTTGAAGGTTCTGATATGTATTTTTGGTTTTCAAGATCAAAAAATTGAATAAACTTAGTAAAATTGACCAGTTGTTTAAAGCAAGTGTCGTTTAAAGATCTGGGGAAAAAATTTTTTGCATGAATTGGTTGTCGATGTATTTTTTCAAGACCAGTACTGATAAAAGAGGTGGCTTTTTCTTGTAGCTCATCTGTTATCGTGCCAAGTTTGAATATTTTTGCTAACGCATATGTTTTGGC
>CAYXLV010000253.1:0-3443 GCA_964465995.1 uncultured Coxiellaceae bacterium
TTTCCCTTGAGAAGTTGATCCGCTATTCCTTTTGCCTGATTAAACACTAACTCTTTATTATTAATACTTTTTCTCATGATCTCTGTATATTTTTAGGTCAAAAATTTTTCCAGAATGTAATACACTTTTGCATCAAGTTCAACATTAAAAATCAGTTAACACAGGAGTAGCTGTCTTGATATTGGGTACATGCTGTTACATTTTGTAATACATATTTAAGATTTTGGTAATTTTTGCTAGGTACAATTGTGCATGTAAATACTAGCTGAGGTGCATCATGCCAATAAAATCACAAGATATCGATGGAGTTTTGGAGCTTCTTTACAAGCAACAATATGCTAATGCTTTAAATATCATTAACCAAAAGTGGCTGCATGAAAGTGCTCAACCCTATGAGTATTTTTATTTAAAAGCGTGGTGCTTAACCATGTTACAACGTTATGCTGAAAGCTTTGAGATTTTGCAGCTTGGTAAAGCGCTTTACCCAAAACAGCCGGAGCTTTCTTTTCAGCTAGGTGTTTATTATTTAAAAACCAACCATTATATAAAAGCGGAAAATATTTTTTATACGCTTTATCAACAACAGCCAACACTGCATAAAAATTTACTTTACTACAGCAAGGCACTGTCTAAGAATCAAAAACATTTGATTGCTATAAAGGTAATTGAAAATCATATTTCAAAATATCAAATCGCTCTTACGGTCAAAACAGATAACTTGTTTTATGGACTTGCTAATCTATATCGTGACACGGAGAATTTTTCAAAATCGCATGAGCTTTATGATAGCTTATTAAAACTAAAGCCAAATGATCAAAAAATTAACTTAAGCATTGGTACAGCTTATTTATTTCAAGCACGTTATGCTGATGCGGCGTCGGTATACACCAAAATTATTGAGTGCGATTCTGATTATCCAGTTGCTTATTTATCACTTGCGCAGGCACTGCGGCATTATGATCTTGAAAAATCCAACAGAATTTTTCAAATGATGCTTGAAAAATTTCCGAAATATTCTGATGGCTATGCAACCTATGCTTATATATTGCAGAATAACCATCAAATTGAAAAGGCCATTGAGGTGACTCGCCTTGGCTTAAAAAACAATCCAAACAACGAAAAATTATCATGCATACTGGGCTATCATTTTTTAAATTCAGGTGACTTGGTTAAAGCAGAGAAACAATTTCAAATGATTATTAATAGCAATCCAAGTTACATTAGCGCGACACTTGGTTTGCTTCTGGCATATTCAAAAAATGAAGAATGGCAGAAAATTTTAAATCATCCAGCATTGCGTGCTCAAGATGCTGCTTCTTCAAGTAAGATTGAATTGATTCTTTCCATCGCCGCATTTTGTTTGAATGATCTCGCAAAAGCCGAGTATCACGTGCAACGTGCATTATCAATAGATCCTTTTTATAGTAGCGCATTGTCGCAGCTTGGGCATATTTATAACGGCAAAGGCGATAATAAAAAAGCATTACAATGTTATGAAAAAGCATATAAAACGGATCCGCAACGCCGTGAGAAATATGCACTTCCAGATATTTCACAATCAGCGGTATTGAAAAGTAAGCAGTTAATTAATCAAATAATGAATGACAATAATATTAACCCTAAAAGCAAGCGACCAACTAACTTATCAGCAAATCTCCATTCGGTAGCCCAGGAGAATATTAAGCTGCCACCTAAGGCTCAGGTAAAACCAAAAGTTGATGATCTGCCCTTGCCTTCTCCAAAAAAGGCAGCGCCTAAGCAGTCTCAAGATTTTAGTTTTGCTAAAGTGAATTCAGACGATTTTTTCACTGCTGGCGTTAAAAAAGAAAAAAAATTCAAAAGGAGGTTTAATCCAGGGCAAGACCAGCCTATGGTTCATAGAAAACCTAATGCGCCTAAATCCATAAAACCAACTCTTAGCGAAGAAGAACTGCTGCAAAAATATATCACCGAGAATGAAGAGTATTATCGCGCTGAAAAAGATAAAGAGCCTGATTATTATTTTGATTGTTGTGGGATGTTTTCAACACTATACAATTTCTTTTTCACTGCAGAAAAAGACTCGTCTCAAGATGAAGACAAGCAATGCAAAGCCAAACTAAATTAGCTGCTAGGTGCGACGCCCCATATAGAACCGACGAGATTGACAGCTTGAGGTTTCAGCAAAGTGTTTAGGCAAAGAAAAAAGCTTGTAGTCTTTTGTGGTGCCAGTGGTTTCTCCTCGCTTGATTGCTTTAGAGAGTGTTTGGGTCTGTGATTTATAATGCTTTGCTTTTGCATCTAGGTATTTTCTGCCAGCAAAGTTGACACCGGCTAGCAATGCAAATCCGATGATCGCTGGGATGGCGGCAGCGGGGTTTGTTACCCATAACACAACGAGCCCAACTCCAACTAAGCCGCAAGCAACATCAAAACTAGAGCGTAACAGTTTTGTGCGACGGTACATGAGTTCTGCATAGTGGCGTTCTTCATTAATACTAGCTTTGCCTTTTTCATGTAGGCGATCAACGCTGGTGTTGTTGGTGATAATTTTTAAGTAAGATGTTTTTGGTGCGCCACTTTGTTCCATTTTCTGTTTTATATGTGATAGTTGATAGGCATTTTTTGCCATCGAATAGCTTGCTTTTAATGTTGATATGCAAAAAATTGCAATAAATAAAGGGCCGCTAATGCTTGACATATTAAGGCCAAAATAAAAGACACTGGTTGCTGCTGTTGCCAGTATATTAGCAGTGGTGTGCCCAGCTTTAATAAAATCTTTTTTTCTAGATGCATTATTATCTAAATCAAGGTGTTTATAACCCAGTAATTCTTTTTTTAGTAGCTGTAAATTATTAACAATTGTTACAGCAAATGCAGCCATCCCAAACCATTTGAAATAAGAGAGGCATTTTGTTTGCGCGTGGATGAATGCTAAAATTTTTTTGCCGTACCACTCCGTATACCACGATTGCGTTAATAGTTGATGCAACTCGCGTGATAAAACCACATTCTTCATCATGGTTATGCTACTCAATGACAGCATAAAAAAAGCGTTTATTTTTGAGAGTTCTGAGAAAATAAGCGGATTGACACCCTGCATTGGTAGAGTCACAAGAGGGATATCTTGCTTAGTGGGTATGTGTGAATTAGTGAATGTTTTTTGAGTTTTGCTTAAGTTTTGTTGAATCATAATATACTTTGAATAACTAAATTAATTTTATTTACATTTCCTTGACTATTAAACTTGGCGCACATCCTAACGCAGCTAAAAATAAATGTCAAAAAACACAACAAAAAAAAAGAATAATCCAGAATATTGTTAAAAATAATAAAACAATGAAACTATGGCCCAGCCAAGTAAGTTAAAAACTGCTTTAAAAAACACCTACTAACCCACTGTAAAATAGCTTAAAAAAACGGATATGATTGACCCTGCTACCTAAAATCCGATATTCTTCGAT
>CAYXLV010000254.1:0-3435 GCA_964465995.1 uncultured Coxiellaceae bacterium
AGTAGTTTCTAAAGCCAATGAAAAAATGCCGGCACGCGCCGGCATTTTTCATTTAGAGAGGGCGTGAGTCACAGAAAGTAGGCAAAAAAGGTTAATCTTAATTGCTTATGTTTGATATTTGCACAGAACTTTTGCTGGGTTGATCAAAGATAAGTAAAGTCATAATAAATTTTCCTTTATTTCACCTAATTAGTTGACATAATACGCATCCTTTTCTAGAATCCCTCCTCCGCCTGACGACGGGTGGCGGGTCCTTTTGTATTGGAGAAAAGTAAAACATGGCGAGAATCAATCAGCTGGTTAGAAAACCACGTAAACTAAAGCGCGAAAAGAGTAATGTTCCTGCGCTTGACAGTTGTCCGCAAAAACGCGGTGTTTGTACCCGGGTCTATACAACTACCCCTAAAAAGCCTAACTCGGCGCTACGTAAAGTGGCGAGGGTTCGTATTACCAATGGCGCAGAAGTCACTGCATATATTGGTGGTGAAGGCCATAACCTACAAGAGCACTCGGTCGTATTGATCCGTGGTGGTCGTGTAAAAGATTTACCAGGTGTTCGTTACCATATCGTACGCGGTAGCTTAGATACAGCAGGTGTATCCGGACGTAAACGTGGACGTTCGAAGTACGGTGAAAAGAAACCTAAAGAATAATTAATTTGGAGATCGAGTCATGTCTCGTAGAAAAGCAGCGCCTAAACGCGAAATTTTACCGGATCCTCTTTTTAAGAGTGAGTTATTGGCTAAATTCATTAACACAGTAATGGAAAGCGGCAAGAAATCAGTTTCAGAAAAAATTGTCTACGGAGCATTAGACATTGCATTCAACAAGAAGCAAGGTGAATTAAAAGGTAAAAACGAAGAAGACGATGGTGGCGAAGGCGAGGGCGGCTTTGTCAGCAAAGTTAAGCGCGCTAAAGGCGATATTCGTACGAGTGACTCCGCTCGTGAAGCAGCATTGGCTATTTTCAAGAAAGCCCTCGATAACATTACCCCAACCGTTGAAGTAAAATCCCGTCGTGTAGGTGGGTCAACCTACCAAGTCCCAGTTGAAATCCGAGCAACCCGTCGCATGGCATTAGCAATGCGTTGGTTAGCTGACTTTGCGAATAAGCGTGGTGAAAAAACCATGGTGATTCGTTTAGCAAACGAAATTATGGATGCGCTCGAAGGGCGTGGTGGTGCAGTGAAAAAACGTGAAGATGTGCATCGTATGGCGAAAGCCAACCAAGCATTTGCGCATTATCGTTGGTAAGAAGAGATTAAATTATGCCTAGATCAATACCATTAAATAGAGTTCGCAATATCGGGATTATGGCCCATATTGACGCCGGTAAAACAACGACAACTGAACGTATTCTTTTCTACACAGGTATCTCTCACAAAATGGGTGAGGTTCATGAAGGTACCGCTGTAATGGACTGGATGGAACAAGAACAAGAACGTGGTATTACCATCACTTCAGCTGCAACGACTTGCCAATGGCAAGGTATGGACAAGCAGTTTCCTGAGCACCGCATTAATATTATTGATACTCCTGGGCACGTTGACTTCACTATTGAAGTAGAGCGTTCACTGCGCGTACTTGATGGCGCAGTCGCTGTTTTCTGTTCAGTGGGTGGGGTTGAGCCGCAGAGTGAAACCGTATGGCGTCAAGCGAATAAATACGGCGTGCCACGTATGGGCTTTGTTAACAAAATGGATCGCGCGGGTGCAAACTTCTTACGCGTTGTTGAACAAGTGAAAACACGTTTGCGTGGTAACCCAGTTCCTATTCAATTACCGATTGGCGCTGAAGAAAATTTTGAAGGCGTTGTCGATTTAATTCGTATGAAAGCGATCTACTGGAATCAAGAAGATCGTGGCATGACTTACGAAGCCAAAGATATTCCAGAAGCAATGTTGGCGGATTGTGAATCTTATCGTGAACAAATGATCGAAGCTGCTGCCGAAGCGGATGAGCAGTTGATGGAAAAATATTTAGAGTCTGGCGAACTGACTACTGAAGAAATCAAAAAAGGTATTCGTAAACGTACATTAGCTGGTGAAATTGTTCCAATGATGTGTGGTTCTGCATTTAAGAATAAAGGCGTGCAAGCATTATTGGATGCAGTGATTGAATACATGCCTGCACCAACAGACGTTGAAGCGATTCGTGGTGTGGAAGATGACGGTTCAGATGGCGTTCGTAAATCGGCTGATGATCAACCGTTTGCTGCTCTAGCATTCAAAATCATGACCGATCCTTTCGTAGGTACATTATCTTTTATTCGAGTATATTCCGGCGTATTGAAATCAGGTGATTCAGTTTATAATCCTGTTAAAGGTAAAAAAGCGCGCATTGGTCGTATTCTACGTATGCACTCAAACACTCGTGAAGAAATCAAAGAAGTTTATGCAGGGGACATTGCAGCGTTAGTTGGTGTGAAGGATGTCACAACGGGTGAAACCCTCTGTGATACCAACAACATCATTACATTAGAACGTATGGAATTCCCAGAGCCTGTAATCTCTGTTGCTATCGAGCCCAAAACAAAAGCGGACCAAGAAAAAATGGGTATCGCATTAGGTAAGCTAGCGCAAGAAGATCCTTCTTTCCGTGTTCGCACTGACGAAGAGTCTGGCCAAACCATTATTTCTGGTATGGGCGAATTGCACTTAGAAATTATCGTTGATCGCATGATGCGCGAATTCAATGTTGAAGCTAACGTTGGTAAACCGCAGGTTGCTTACCGCGAAACGATTCGCAAGCAAATTGAGCAAGAAGGTAAATATGTTCGTCAAACAGGTGGTCGCGGTCAGTACGGTCACGTTTGGTTACGTATCGAGCCACAGGAGCTTGGTAAAGGTTATGAATTTGTTAATGCCATCGTTGGTGGTGTCATTCCAAAAGAATATATTCCAGCTGTTGATAAAGGTATTCAAGAACAGATGGAAAATGGTATTATCGCCGGCTTCCCGCTGGTGGATGTGAAAGTCACTCTATTTGATGGTTCTTTCCATGATGTTGACTCTAGTGAAATGGCGTTTAAGATAGCCGGCTCGCAGTGCTTTAAAGAAGGTGCTGGTAAGGCAGATCCTGTACTACTTGAACCGATTATGAAGGTTGAAGTGGTTACTCCAGAAGAGTATATGGGTGACGTCGTTGGTGACTTAAATCGTCGTCGTGGGGTGATTCAAGGAATGGATGAAAATCCAGCAGGTAAAGTTGTCGATGTACAAGTGCCGCTGGCAGAAATGTTTGGTTATGCCACTGATCTGCGTTCATTAAGCCAAGGTCGTGCGACTTATACAATGGAATTTTTAAAGTATTCCGAAGCTCCAGCAAATGTTGCTGAAGCGGTTGTTAAACAAAAATAATTTGGGATTGAGGTAGAAGCTATGTCAAAAGAAAAATTTGTGCGCGATAAAGAGCACATGAACGTAGGCACCATTG
>CAYXLV010000255.1:0-3435 GCA_964465995.1 uncultured Coxiellaceae bacterium
ATCTATCTTCGCTGAAGGGATTTGAAAATTATTTTATATTAGAAAATAATCAAAATAGCTTTAGCGAAAAAAAAATGAAAATTATCATCCCCCATCGAAATTTAGACAACGATAAAGTATTTTATTCAGTTACAACAAAGGCAAACCTAATCGAGGCGCAATCTCCAGCATATTTTATTTATGATTTCAACCCTGCATTAGGCTTGCTACAAACTTCTAATCTTGCAGGCAGATTATATCTAGCAATATTATATTACTGTATTGCATCGTATACTACCGACGAAATTTCTAAAAGTAATACCTTTTATTTGGCATTTGAAAACTTAGAAAATTGCTGGAAGTCGAAGCCATATAATGAATCTGAGTTACACATACTACAACAAATGCTCAAAAAAAATAGTAATCTTTTAAGGGAGGCCCACCCGCATCGTGTGACCTTTTTTCTTAAAATGGTTATTTTAGTAAATGAGAGCTTAAGACTTTCTTTTTTATATCTAGAGCCTGAAGCAATTCAACGCCAAGAATCAAGCAAGAAGCTATTAAAAAACGAAGCGCAAGAAAAAATCTTTGAGTTCTATACTATTTATTTAAAAAACAAAGCCATCGTCTTTAAAAAATTTAAACTATCTGTGAAAGAAGAAACAAGCCTGCTAAGTTTATTTTCTGAATATAAAGAAGCTCCATTACTACAAGCCTATAAACTACTTTATAGCTGTGAAAAAAATAACATCTCAATATCAGCTAATACTGCCAAGCCATTGAATCAAAAATATGAACAGCTCTTTTCAAACAAAAGGCTAGAAGAAACCGATTTCCTTGCAACATTCAGAAATAACACCAATAGTTTTTATTTTCAATTTCCATCAGCAAGTTTAAATTTTACTGCAGGGTTTGAGGCGGTTTTAAATGAACGATTTCGATTCGATCGTTTTTTTCCATTATATAAATTAGCAAAATCAAATATTTCTCCGAAGCAATATCAATACTTACTCCATCATATGGTTTTACGCAGTGATATCATCAAGAATTTTTCTAAGGGCTTAGTGCTAATGCTTGCAAGAGCATTGTTATTAGTTTTAGCGTATCCTGATCAATTCCCAGCTTTACCAACCTGGATCAGCAGCTACGACTGCAGAATATCGCTCAAAGCATCCGATCGTTCTATATCAAAAGACCAACTATTGAAAAACTTTCCTATTGTGCATTTACCGCACTATTTGCCATACTCAGCATATGAAGATTTGAAAAACCAAGACCACCAAGAAAATGATCGAATATGGTACTATTTTAATCAATATGATTTAGATATTTATGAAAAACCTCTACTATTACCAAGCAACCCAGACCACTTCGTTTTAAATTTTCAAAAATATCTTACCATTCGTAATAATCTAAAAATTGAATCGATCAAAAAAACCTATTTGCAGGCAGCACGAAATTCAGCAATATATGATTTCTTTTTAGAGGTTTTTCGTATCTGTGATGGATTTAAAACCACAGCTCTTAATAATTTGCATATGATAGCTTCTGAGAACAGTCAATTGAAGCCATATAATTTGAGTTTGGTAGCAGACGATAAAGAACAAAAAAAAACCTTACCTAATTTTGAAAAGCATGCGCCCGCCTTATTACCAATCGTTGACATCTCTCAATATTTTAAATCAAATAAGGTAGACCAAAACGCAAAAGAATTCCCCCTAAAAAAACATTCAGATACTGATAACCTTACAGGCTATCAGTCACAGTTTTTTGAAGAACTACAGAACAGTTGGTTAGCATATCAAAGCGAACAAAAATATATTTATACTGTGCAGGAAAAAAATTCCCTGGGATTATTGGCTGAATATTTAAATATAAAACGTAGTGAATTTAAATTACTTGCAACTCATCGATTAAAAGTTATTTATCGTAAATTTGAAATTGATTCAAGTACACATGTAAATTTATTTTTAAAGAGACATGCAGGAGAGTTAATGGCGCACCATAAGGGTGACTTAATTAAGCTCCTGTTAAGAATGGAAAAATTAGCAGACTACAATCCTGCTTTAAATGAAGAAAAAGATTTTATTATTAGAGAACTACTAGCCTATATCACATATGAAATCTATATAAATCAAATTTCAACAGCATTGAGATTAATAGACCTTTATCAAAAAAGCCAATCAGAATTGGAAAAAGAAACATTATTGCAGCAGATTGTAGTCGCACTACAAGCAAATCTTGATATAAATGCTTATCGTAAACCACATTGGTTATTGTTCCAATTAGAACATAATATTATTATCCGGAAAGAACAAAAAGAATTGATATTAGAAATGCTAGCAGAGCAGCAGAAGGTTATGTATCAATTAAATATGGGGGAAGGTAAATCCTCGGTCATTGTGCCGCTATTAAGTTATGATTTGTCAGACAGTTCAAGGCTATTGAGGATTAATGTTTTACAGTCGCAATTTACATCCATGTACAATATGTTGCAGCAGTTTTTTTCAATGATAATTCAAAAACGTATCTATGCGCTGCCTTTTTCAAGAAATGTGGATATTTCTGTTGACAATTTGCATACCTTAATGCAAGTCATTCAAGAATGTCGAACTGACCAGCATATTTTAATTGTGACCCCTGAACATCGAATGTGCTTGCAACTAAAACTGCGCGAGCTGCTTTTAAATCATCAAGAACAATCTATTGCTACGGGTGTTTTTAACTGGAAAACGTATCGCAATCGATCTGTTTTAAAAGAGGAAAAATACCAAGACCTATCTTTGCAAGAAAAAAATTCATTATTAGAAGAGCAAGATGAAGCTTTAAAAATTTCTTTAATTCAAAGTGGATATATTAGCCATAACAGTGATATTTTAAAGTCTCCACTTCGCGGTAATGAGCGCGCAGAATTTAACAAACTTAAGACACAAATTAATAATTCGAAATACAGAGAATGGAGCTGCCTAAAGGCTGCCTACCGAGAACTTTATTTTAACTCAAAACAAGCTTATATTGATTGCAAAGATAATTTAAATTTACTGCAAAGAATTAATGTAATACCGGTAAGTGATTTACTTGATGAGTCTGAGGAGATGTTACGGCATGGCACTGAGCTTAATTATACAATAGGAGACAAGCATTTATTTATGGGTGGAGAGCTTCGTTGGGAGATACCCGAATATTTAATTGAACAAATTTTTGTAGATAATGAATTACGTGAGATAATTTTAGAAGGAAAAAAAACCGGAAAAACGGACATCAACCTTCTGCCCGATGAGTCAGGTAGCGTACCTTTCATACAATTCCTTGACAACCATTTTTATGTTGAGCATATCAAACCAGTCCTGCTAGATAAATTTCTCAGCCTCTATAGTCAGACTTTTAAGAAATACGACTTAAATATTAATCAATTAATTGATGACAATAAAAATAGCTCATTAAAAGCCTATATTG
>CAYXLV010000256.1:0-3390 GCA_964465995.1 uncultured Coxiellaceae bacterium
AGAAGGCTGTGACAACTGAGCCACGAACGCTAGTGAGAGGTTGCCTAACAATATCCGCTGCGGAGTAACGTTGAATCGCTATTTTACGCGCCAGAAATGGTGCCAAGAGCCTGCGCTAAATCATTTTTTAAATCATCAAGATTTTCAATCCCAACAGACAAACGCACAAAACTATCACTAATACCAAGTTTATCCCGATTCGCTTTGGGCACGGATGCATGCGTCATAATCGCAGGATGTTCTACCAAACTTTCTACACCACCTAAACTCTCTGCCAATGCAAAAATAGTAAAACTTTCTAAAACTTTTCTAGTCTCATCCAAGCTCGCATTCAGCTCAATTGAAATCATTCCACCAAAATGCGCCATCTGTCGTTTCGCTAATGCATGCTGCGGATGCGAAGCTAAACCGGGATAAATGACTTTTTTCACCTTGGGATGTTGCTCTAACCATGTCGCTAATTGCAATGCTGTTTCGCAATGTTGGCGCATTCGAATGGCTAAGGTTTTAATCCCACGCAAAATTAAATAACTTGAAAACGGATCCGCTACTGGACCAACTGCATTTTGCAGATAGGCCATTTGCTCACCTAAGGCATCATCTTTAACAATCACCGCACCACCCACAACATCAGAGTGGCCGTTAATATATTTTGTTACCGAATGCACAACCATATCCGCACCCAACTCAATCGGCCGCTGCAATATTGGAGTTGCAAACGTATTATCAACAACACTTAATAATTGATGTTGCTTCGCAATATCCAACACCGCTTGTAAATCAACTAGCTTTAACATCGGATTGGTCGGCGTTTCAATCCAAATCATTTTTGTATTCGGTTGAATCGCCGCGCTGACTTTTGCAGCATCAGTTAAATCAACAAAACTAAACGCTAAACCTTGAGAGCGCTTACGCACATTTTCAAATAAACGATACGTGCCGCCATAAACATCATCCATCACGACGACATGATCGCCCGGTGATAATAGTTCCATAATAGTGCCAATCGCTGCCATCCCCGACGCAAAGGCAAAACCACGCGCGCCGGATTCTAATGCAGCTAATGAACGCTCCAAAGCAAAACGTGTTGGATTATGCGAACGTGAATATTCAAAACCTTGATGCTGCCCAGGACTTGATTGCACATAAGTGGATGTCGCGTAAATCGGCATCATCACCGCGCCAGTGGATGGATCAGGTGTTTGGCCTGCGTGAATAACTTTTGTTTCGAGTTTGGTGTCTTGGCTCATGCGATAAACCCCTGTTCTTGCATCCAACGATTGTCGGCAAATTTAGTAAGATAATTACGAATGGAATCTGGCAGAATCACTAAACAACGCTGCCCTGGCTTTAAAGATTTTGCGGCTTGTAATGCTGCCCATGTCGCAGAGCCGCATGATCCGCCGCATAATAAACCTTCTTCTTTAATCAAGCGACGCGCCATTAAAAAAGATGCTTTGTCTTCGGTCTTGATATATTCATCAACCAAATCGTTATTTAAAACATCTGGAAAAAAATCATAACCAATGCCTTCGACTAAATAAGGCGACACTTCATCACCGCCACCCAAAATAGAACCCACTGGATCGGCACCAATAATTTTGATTGCAGGATTCGCTTCTTTTAAGCGTTTAGCAACACCCGTAATCGTGCCGCCTGTGCCAACGCCCATTACCACCATATCTAAATCCGCACCCATATCATCCAAAATTTCTTGTGCAGTAAATTGATAATGGGCATTTGGATTATTCGCATTAGCATACTGATCCAAAATATGTGAATTCGGCAGCTCTTCATTTAAACGTTTAGCTAAAGAAATATGACTGTCAGGTGCATCCCAAGCGGCTTCTGTTGGTGTGCGATAAATTTTAGCGCCTAGTGCTTCTAGCACAACTTGTTTTTCATGACTCATTTTTTCAGGTAACGTGATAATCACTTGATAACCTTTCACCGCACCCGCTAACGCAATCCCAATGCCGGTATTACCAGAGGTAGGTTCAATCAATGTATCGCCAGGCTTAATTCGGCCTTCTTTTTCAGCTTGTTCTACCATAAGGTAACCAATCCGATCTTTAACCGATCCACCCGGATTTAAAAATTCACACTTGGCATATAAGTCGCACTCTAATTCTGCACCGACGCGGTGTAACTTGACGATGGGTGTATTGCCAATGGCATCTAAAATCGTATCTAGCATCATACGTTAGCCTCTTCAGTTGCTGCTTTAAAAATAGCGCCGGCGGTTTTTAATAAATTGACGACAGCATCGTGTTTAAAATGTTGGGCGCTTTGAATGGGCGTGGTACCGTTATGACAAGCTGCATTCACATCAGCACCAGCGTCAATTAATTGTTGAACAACATTGGCATGACCATTTTGTGATGCCACGTAAATAGGCGTTGAACCATCGCTTGTTGTTGTATTTGGATTGGCGCCTTTGGCTAATAATAACGCCACAATATCCGCATGACCTTTTTCCGCAGCAGAATATAAGGCCGTACCATTTTGCGAACAGCCTTGGTCAATCTGACAACCAGCATTAATTAACGCAGCTACCATTTCAAGCTTGCCCGTGTGTGCCGCAGCATGAATCGCTAATGCACCATTAAACGCTGCAAAGTTAACATCTGCGTTTAGAGCAATTAATGCTTTAAGCGCGGTGCTGTGACCTTCTTGGGCAGCAAGATATAACGGTGTGGCTTTAAAAGGATTGGCGTGAGCATTCACATCAGCACCTTGTTGAACAAGTGCTTGCATGGTGTCTAAATTTTGGTTGCATTTAGCAGCCCAGTGTAAAATTGAGCGGCCACGAGGATCGATTTTTTGCGGATTCAGTTGGTCGTTTTCAATAAAAAAGTTTTCAGCAACGGTAAATAAATAATCTAAAATGGCTTGGTTGTCGGCGGCATAGAGGGTTAAAGTTTTTTGGTGAATATCGCGTTCGTCTAAATCCGCTAGTTGGATAGCAGCTTGTTGTAACTGCTTGGGATCACCGGCTTTGACAAGATCAAATAAAGAACTGTTTTTTTCCGCGCCGATGTTGAATTTGTAGTTAATTGCCATGTAAGGTTCCTTGTCATCTGCATAAAATCGCCTGCTATTCTATTGATTAAAGCGGGTTGCGTCCACCCAAATTCAGGCTACCCCGTATTTTAAATCACCAAGAAAGCTGCTACGGTACTATTTTTTTTCACCATGGAGATTGCTGATGTTGGACCCTAAAAAAATCAATGAATTTGTGCAAAATATTATGGAGAGTTTACCACCTGGTTTAAAAAATTTGCCGGCTGATGTGGAGCAAAATATGAAAATTGCTTTGCAGTCGAGTTTTGTAAAATTAGATTTAGTAACGCGCGAAGAGTTTGATGCGCAAGTGAATGTACTGCGACG
>CAYXLV010000257.1:0-3389 GCA_964465995.1 uncultured Coxiellaceae bacterium
ACAAGAATGAATACATACAATTAATTCACAAAGAAAAAAATATAATAGCGCAAGAAAAAAGTAATTATATTTCGCGTGTAAAAAAAATCTTATCAAGCCCAGCGCCAGAAAAAAACATCACGGATAGAGGCCTGTTAACTATCGCGCTAGGTTTGAAAGACTTTTCCATGTCCAATAAAACTTCTGTATTTCAAGGCAATGAAGACTTACTTGAGGAAATCTTTAATAATGGCAGAATAATGCAATTACTCATGGTCACCTGTGGCAAAGTGCTGTTTGCAGACTCATCCAATGATAGCCTTATTGACCTGTTACTTGCAAAAAATACCGATATTAACAGCGTTGACTCTAAAGGCATGTCTGCACTACATTACACCACACAAAATTTCTATGCTTACAATCAACAACCCCTCAATCTAATTGAAAAATTATTGACTAATGGTGCAAACCCTCATAAAAAAGATAACTTGGGTCGAACACCCATGATGATTGTAAAAGAACGTAGCAATGATCAAAGAATCACTGGCAGAAGTGACATTCAAAAAATGCTAGAACTGAATAATTCAGCCGCCAGTGATTCATATCTGCATACAAATAAATCCCTATCATCAAATAGTTTTATGTTTTTCAGAACAACGAAAGAAAACATAACCGAGCAAAACCAGGACGCACCTGCTAATTGTCTCAATTCTGCCGTTAACTAGATGATTTTTAAAGACCTGAAGTCTAGGTCGGGCTAGCTGGCGTCTCATTTAAGGCATTGTGCGAAAACTTTTCAGCGCAATGCTTTGCTAGCCTTATAAAATATTTCCCGCCACCTATTTCACAATCAAAAGCCACGCCCAATATAAGCTCAATGTAGAACCATTTACTTTGCACCAACTATGCTGACATGGGGGGGGGACAATGAACCACCTATAACAATCAAAAATAAATTAAATGAGACAGCAGCCAGACCGACCTAGACTTTAGGGCTTTAAAAATCATCTAGTTAACGGCAGAATTGAGACAATTAGCAGGTGCGTCCTGGCCTACTACAATTAGCAGGTGCGTCCTGGCCTACTACTAACATCAAGGATCAAATTAATAATGCCTCAACTACCAAATATCACCACAGCCCTTGCCAGCCAATTAATCGCGACACAATTTCCTGAATATGCTGACTTGCCAATCATATCTGTTGGCATACAAGGTCATGATAATCGAACCTATCGACTCGGTAATGATTTGCTGATCAGGATACCCACCGCTGCACCATACGCACTAAAAGTTCCACAAGAGCAAGCATTGTTACCGCTTCTGCAACCACACTTACCTTTAGCCATTCCTAAGCCAATAAAAATGGGGCAGCCATCTGCCGATTTTCCTTTTTATTTTTCAATTTATAAGTGGATAGAAGGCCACAGCGCAAACACACTAAAAATTGATAAGAAAAATTTAGAACCCATCGCGCTGCAATTAGCGCGCTTTCTCAAAGAGCTTCAAAATATAAAAAGCGTTGACGGGCCAACACCTGGCCAACATAACTGGTGGCGCGGTGATCATATTAGTGTTTATGACAATGGTGCTCGCCAACAAATTCATGGACTCGCTGATATAATCGATAGCCAACAAGCAATTCACCTTTGGGAACAAGCCTGTGCAACTAGCTGGCACCAACCGCCTGTGTGGATTCATGGGGATTTTGCGGCTGGGAATATCATCCTTAACCATGGAAAAGTTGTTGCCATTATTGATTTTGGTGGCATGGGCGTTGGTGATCCTGCTTGTGATTTAGTGATTGCTTGGACCTTACTCCAAGATAAAGCACGAGCAGTTTTTATGGATGCTATGGAGTTAGATCATGAAACTTGGCTTCGAGCAAAGGCTTGGGCTTTATGGAAAGCAAGTTTTGAGTTGTTGCAAATCAAAGATAAAAATAGCCATATGGCTTTCATTCACAGGAAGATTATTGATGAGGTGCTTGCATAAGCATCAAAAATTTGCAACAGCATTTGAACCCAACATGATGGCTATCAAAGCAAATACAGGTAACCTAACTTTCATTGCAAAACCCACTGAATTTAACAAGGCATTACAAACCGCATAATAACACCTCGCGCATTGTTATAAACGGTTTCATCAATCTTTTCCCAACCAAGGTTAGTAAAAATAACTTTCGCGATCTGGCGTATCAAGGCACCAATACCCATCATGAATTTTTCGCGCCTCTGCCATTACAAGCTTTACCAACTCGCTTCTAATACCTTTCTCGCGACATTGGAGGTAATTGATACAATTAACAGGCACATCCTGGCTTTTTCTACAGCTTAATCAAGGTTTATTTTTTCCAGATATCTAGAGCCTGCCAACTTTTCGGAAATCCCATAGTAACTGTATTTACTTTATGTTTATCAATCAAGCCAATTAAATTAGATTTAATATGGTGATCAGGACATATAATATCTGAAAAATGAATTAGTATTACCAAGCTGTTGTATATTTTTCTAATCGCATTTTTATCTTTAGTAAAACTATTAATCAAATAAAGAGGCTTGGTTTGAGGCAATTTTATTGTTTTAGTGAATTTTCGATTCCAAACACGACTATGGTGGGCGCATAAATTTCGCAAGTACGTCAAATGTTCAATAAAGCTAGTTAAAACAGGACCAGTCTTTGCGTTTATTTATCTCAGAATTGATATATGCATGTGGTCCAAAATCTTTTGCACAAAAATGTGCTCAGTGCACTCGAACAGATACGTCTATTCACTCAATAGCATCCAATAGCAGCAACCTGAACTCGCGATCAAATATATAAATTTAATACATCGCCAAATTTGGTATTGTCATTAAAAGAGCGATCTTCGTGATAAAAAAGTAACCCGTCTGTTTGAGGGTACTTCAAAAAAAGAAGCATAGCCTTGACGGGTTTTGTTAATAACAATTATGGCCCACTTAAGATTTTTTGCAATATTTGCATCACAATGGATGTGATATTATTTCATTATATTTCCTAACTATTTTTTCTTAAAAAAGTAAGACTTCAATTGAGCTCGTTTTGAATAAAGTTGCCTGTAGCAACACAAGCAGTGAAAAAATACTTCATGGAACTAACAAACCATAGCATTAGATTTTTTTACACACCCCCTTAATGAGACACCAGCAAGATCGACCTAGACTTGAGCCCTCTAAAAATCATGTAATTAAGGGGGCAATTAATACAATTAGCAGGTGTGCCCTAGCTTTTTCTCATGCGACCTATCTAGCATTACATCCAATAGCTCACTATTAGTTATTTTCTACTCAATTATTTCTTTGGCTTCTCAATTGTGTTCTATTATTAGAAGTATTTTGATAATAGCTAACTAATCTTTAGAAATTACAGCAGAATATGAAATATTGTTAATG
>CAYXLV010000258.1:0-3358 GCA_964465995.1 uncultured Coxiellaceae bacterium
GGCTGAAGTTGATCAATATTATACGCCAGAGATTGGGATTCAAGGTGATATTGGTGCTAGTTTAACAGCACTGAGTCGTGCACTCGATAAAAAATTCGGACCAGAATGTTTCGATTTAAAAATACGTGAAACTTTATTAGATGAATTAACCACGAATGCAGCCGACGCAAATTTTCCACTAAAACCACAAAAGATTGTCGCCGATATTCGTGCTGCAATGGGTGATGATGATATTGTGTTATGTGACACCGGTGCATTAAAAATGTGGATGGCACGCTTATACCCTTGCTACCAACCCGACACATGCTTAATCTCCAATAGCTTAGCGACAATGGCATTCTCATTACCAGGTGCTTTAGCTGCAAAACTAGTCCACCCGGATCGCAAAGTTTTAGCCGTCATGGGTGATGGTTCATTTATGATGAATTCCCAAGAACTAGAAACCGCCAAGCGCGAAAAAATCCCATTTGTTATTTTAATTTGGCGCGATGAACATTACGGTCTTATCGAATGGAAACAAAACCTAGAACTTGGCCGCCCCGCTTTTGTAAAATTTGATAACCCAGACTTCGTCAAATACGCCGACAGTTTTGGCATCAAAGGCTACCGCATTGAGTCAGCCGATCAGCTCCTACCAACTTTAAAACAAGCGCTCAACAACAATGAACTGGCAATTATCGACTGCCCAGTCGATTACTCAGAAAACATTAAACTCACTGATAAATTGGGTGAATTAACAGAAGCGTTATAACCAACTGATAATAAAGAAAACCCAGTTTAAATTATTGGGTTTTTTTATTGAAAAAGCATCAGTCATCAAAAGAGGTGGTTAACCAGGCTGTGGCGAGGTGGTTACCTCGCCAAAAACACGGGTTTGCTTTACGCAGTTACATATGTCGCACCGCATTCATACCTTTTAGCATAATGAGTGCTTCGTATAGTTGATAATCGTCTTTAGCCAGTTTAATTTCTTTGGCGCGTTCAAGCTTTCTTAACTCTTTCTTTGATTTCTTGGCTTTATCAAATTTACCAGCCAAATGATTTTGCAAATCGGATTCATCGATATCAAGTAAGCCAGTAATTTTTTTACTAGTGACCGTTAAATCTGGAATAACAATATTAGGGTGTATGCCTTTAGCTTGAATTACACGGCCAGAAGGTGTGTGGTAAAGCGCTGTGGTTAGTTTAATCGCGCTATCCTTGCCAAGTGGAATCACCGTTTGCACCGAACCTTTACCAAAACTGCGCGTGCCCATTAAAATCGCGCGCTTATAATCTTGTAGCGCACCTGCCACAATCTCCGAAGCAGATGCCGAGCCGCCGTTAATTAAAACGACCAGTGGCACGCCAGGGATCATATCACCGCCATGCGCACGAAACTTCACATCAGAACCAGGCAAGCGGCCTTTGGTATAAACAATTAAACCATCATATTTTTTTAAGCTGTTTTTATCCAAAAAGGTATCGGCCACTTTGGCGCTGACGTCCAATAAACCACCGGGGTTATTACGTAAATCTAACACTAAACCATTAAGGTGCCCGTTAGATTCTTTTTCTAATTTCTTAATTGCTTGATGCAACAAACGATCCACTGGGCCTTGGAAAAAGGTAATGCGCACATAACCATAATGATTGCCCAGCATTTTACTTTTCACTGTTTCTAACTTAATTACATCGCGCGTGACCGTTAGCACCAAGGGTTTTTCTGAACCTTTACGAATAATCGTTAAATTAACAGTAGTGCCGCGCTTACCTTTAATGTGGTTGACTGCTTCGCGTAAATTCATGTTCTGTACTAGCTTGCCGTCAATCTTAATAATTAAATCATCGGGCTTAATACCAGCACGAAAGGCGGGGGTGCCTTCAAGCGGGCTAATCACTTTCAGTGCGCCATTTTGAGTCGTTAATTCAATACCAATACCCACAAACTCACCTGAGACGGTTGTTTTTAAATCACGTAAATCATCGGGATCAAGAAAAGCAGAGTGTGGGTCTAGATTAGTAATCATGCCCTTAATAGCGTTATTAAACAGTTTTTCATCGCTAACCGGCTTAATATAATAGTGTCGCACAATCGCAATTGCTGTCACAAAGCGTTTAATTTCTTTACGAGGTAGCTGTGATAACGCAGTTGATGCTTTTGTGTTTTGTTGGGTTGGTTTTGAAATGGCTAGAGAAGGTAGGGTGATGGTGAGTAAGCAAAAGAAAAGTCCGGTAATAAAACGAATGGCTAAGTGACGCGCTTTCATGAAGATCTCCTTATCATGGTGGTAAAGCACCAAAAAATGAAGTTACAGATTAGCATGAAATACCAGCGTCGAAAAGAATCAAGTCGTTACTTGCTGTGCAATTTAACGGCACCAGCGCCGTGGATTTAATGGCTTTGTGTTATGTCGTAACGCAAAATACAAAGCTGGCGTTTGATAGCCGCCGGTCTTGCCTACTGTGCCAATCACTTCACCGGCATGCACGCTGTCACCGACTTTTTTGTAGAGCGCATGGTTACGTCCATACAAACTTAAATACCCATGCCCATGGGAAATAATGATCAACATGCCATAGCCCGCCAACCATTTAGCAAATACCACTTGACCATTAGCGATGGCTTTGACCGGTTGATTTTGTGGTGCACGAATCAAAATACCAGACCAGCTAAGCTGGCTGTGTTGAATGGTTTTACCAAATAAATTTAAACGCCGACCGTGGGTTGGCCAAGGTAATTTGCCGCGTAACTTCGCAAAGTTAATTTTAGCCAAACGACTTGGGGTTGTTTGCTCTAGTGATTGTAGGGTTTTTTCCAAACGCTTTTTATTAGCAATCAAACTTGTTAAGCGCTGATGCTTGGTTTTAATGCTGCCATTAATTCGCTGAATTAAATGTCGTCGTTTTTTATTATTCGCTTGCAATTGTTGGCGTTGCTGTAATTGCTGTTGCTGTAATGATTGATAATTTTGATATTGCTTTTGCAGCTCTTGTTGATCACTGCGAATCGCTTTTAAGGTTTTTTCTAGAGTTTCAATATTAGTCAGCTGACTTTGAGTGACATAACGATAATAGGTCAACACACGATTAATCTTATCCGGATTTTTTTGGCTCAGTAATAATTTTAGATAAGATTGTCGACCTAAGATATAAGCCGTTTGTATTTGACTGCTAAGCAGCTGCTGTTTCTGCACAAGAATTTTTTCTTGGGCCGCTTTATTTTGCGTAATCTTTTGCAACACGTGCTGCTGCTCGTTTAAATTAATCCGCGTATTTTTTAACTGTGTGCTTAATTGTGAAATACTGGTTTCCGCTTTTTCAAGCGAGGCTTGTAGTTTATTGCGTTTTGCTTGAGCAGCGGTTAAAGCTGTTTGAA
>CAYXLV010000259.1:0-2420 GCA_964465995.1 uncultured Coxiellaceae bacterium
TCCTTATTTTGAGCTTAGCAGCGAGTCTTATCAAACAGAAGATCATTTAAAAACACATTTTCGCAAAGACCTAGACGGTGACGGTTTTAAGCTGGTGGCACACCAACCGAGGGTTGGTCGTTGGACCCAAGAAATGGCATTTAGTGTTTATTTGAAGGGGACAGAGGTTTATGTTGCATTTAGAGGGTCCTACAAATTATTCAATTTTATTTGGACTGATGCAGGTTTAGCAGTGGCAGCAATGCCAATGCTGATGTCGCCAATCGTTGCCGTGATGGCTCGTTTATTGGTAAATTTAGTTTCTAATTTATTTAATTCAATGCAAATAAAAATCAATCTAGGCTGCAGTGAATTATTGCCATTTGTTGCTGCAGGTTTCATGTGGAGGTTGGTGGCACCGCGCAGCGGGTATTGGCCATTGCTTTCTATTTTGGAAGATGTGCACCTTAAAGTTCAGGAGATATTGGCAAATAACAAAAAAATTCCTCCGTTTACAAAAATACATTTTACTGGGCATTCACTGGGTGGTTTGGTTGCTGCTGCTTACGCGGCGATGTATAGAGAATCGTCGCAAACAGGGATGACTTATAAGAAAATTCACTTTAATCTTGGTGGTATCAAAAGCACTCGTGATGACATTAACTGCATTACTTTCGATGCACCGGCAGTGTCAGAAGAGTTATTTGATATATTAGAGATAAATACAACACCAATATCAGATAATTTTGTGAATTATGTAAGTTCCCCAGATGTTGTTAATACACTATTTCCTCAGAATTCTAAGAAAAATAAAACAACAATTAAACATGTACATATTAAGCGCAATAATCCATACACTTACTTTTGGAAGTCTGTTATAGGGACTGTGAGCAGGATCGTACCATATACTCGTTGTTGTCAGAAGATTATTGATTATTGTGAGGATAAGGCTTTTGCAAACTCCACGAAGAAAAATACGGATGGGATGATGTTTCAGACTGTGTTTGGTGACGGTTTGTTTGACGAATTCCTTAAGCGAATGCCTGATAATTTTACTTACTTAAAAAATACCATATACTTTTCCATAGCACTTTGGCTCTATAAACTTTCTGGTCCAATTATCGATTTTTCTTATACGTGGGTGCAACACCCAATGACGGAGATTGGAAATGCGTTGGAGCGTGCGAAACCAGCAGATAAGACCATCACCCATGTAAAGGAGTGGCCTAATTTCTACTTAAATCTAATTAATCATCTTTTATATCAACTATATGATTTTATTCCTATGCCAGTGATTTCCTGTGTACCTTCTTTACCTGGACGATTTGGAATAGCAGCGTTTTTTCAATATCGGCATGAGCACGAGTTGGTAAGATCGCAAACTTCATGGGCGCTAGCGCAGGATTTAGATAATCCAGGTGCTTGGTTGCCAAAGTGGATGCGGCCGTGATTAGGTTTTTAGCCCAGCTGATTGGTAGTGGTATCCTAGAAAACACAACAAAAAAATTAATTAAGCATAAAAAAATGTCTGCTTGGTCGGGGTATCAGTACCATTTGCCTCAACATAAAGGCCCGGTTACCCCTCTGCTTTATCGCTTGCGCTCGACATTCAAATATACGGCGATGTTTAAAAAAAATGGAGCGCTCTGCTATTTTTCAGGAATTTTAGCAAGTATTTTTGCTCCTAAAACCGTTTTAGCGGATTCTTTAAAAAATAGTAGTTTGACCGTATTTAACCAAGCAGAAGATAATTGGCAAGCCAATAGTGTGCATGAATCGTTGGATCTAAATTGGAAAAAACTGTATGGATTTAAAAAATCAAAAGAAAATAATACCCAAAATGCTTCGGCTATTTTTGATTATGATAATAAATCAATTATTTGCTCTAGTTCCACGGGCAATTGTGAAAGAATGCTTGAACTGGTAAATACTACAGCAAATGATAAACATAAACTTGAAGAGCTAACATTAAAGTTAAAAGATCAGACAGCAAAGTTTGATTTTGATATTAAGCAGATACGTGGTATCGAGGTTAAAGCTAACACGATAATACCAGCAGAAAGTATAGAAAATAGGCCAAACTTTTTAGCGCTTGACCCTGGCCCAAATTACTGGGATTTTTTTGGAAAATTTATGCTTGCTTTTTACAAGCAGAATGAAATTAATAAGCTGCTATTAAAGCCACAAGCGTTAGACCTGGCGGAGCTAAAGCCACAACCAAATAAATTTTCTGTTTTTATTAATGATGAGCATTCGGCAGTAACTGAAAACATTGTGCAATTTGACCCGAACTCTGAAGTGCTACTGTGCTTTGGTCCAGCTAATGAATGTCAGCCTTTGCTGAATAAGTTGAAATGGTGGTGGAAAGCAGCATCTATTATTGTTCAGCCAGGGGGAGAAAATACGTCGGCAAACTTAAATGCAATAGAACCATCAGTAAC
>CAYXLV010000259.1:2430-3349 GCA_964465995.1 uncultured Coxiellaceae bacterium
GGCGATGCAAATTGTACGCCTTGTCATGACATTATAAAAAAATTTAATAAAAGCTGTGAAGATGATTTGGTTAAAAAAGCTGAGGATTTTTTAGCAAAAGGTAAGGATTTAGAAAATCATAATCAGGCTGAATCAGCAGTGGAACAATATAGTGTTGCTTTAAATTTACTGACCTCTGTGGATTTGCAAGGTCACGATAAAGCAAAGGAATTTTTTTTAGAAGCCCGCAACCGAAGAGCAGCGTTGTATTTTGAAAATGCTGAGTATGAGACTGCATTAAAGGATTATATACAGACGATAGAATACGCTTGTACAAAAGATAAATGTAATGAAGACATGATCAATAACTTAGGCGCCACATATGCGAATCTTGGCTACTATTCATTAGCGGAAGGCTTCTTTCAGCACTTACATAACTTAGGGCCACCTAAAGAGGTTGTTCGAAGAAATTTACAGCAAGTGCAGCTGATGCGGCTTTTTGACTTGGGTGTAGAAAACAGCATAAGTGATTTTGGCAACGAAGGGGATAGTGGATCAGAGTATCAACCAGCAAAATCTAAAACTAATATAGATTCAGATTCAGAAATATTAGAGGATACCATCAAAACATATTACAAAACTTTTTCCAGTGTTCACGATGAGTTTGAAAACATTGATTTAAACAAACACGCCAATTTTTCTTCATTGACAAAGCATCATTATCAAGAACCACAAACAGGTTTTATGTCAAATTTTAAGTTAAGCAGTGTTATTACATCAATTCAGAATAATCGTGAAAAAGAAGTAATTATTGAGATGCTTGGAGCACGCAAAGGGGCGGACTCTGAAAGCTTGAAAGATCTTGTAGAAAAGCTATCAGATAAAATGAAATTTAATTATGAATCTCGTGATAGAGATGAGGTATACCTTGATTATCAAA
>CAYXLV010000260.1:0-3331 GCA_964465995.1 uncultured Coxiellaceae bacterium
CAGCCAGACCGACCTAAGGTTGAGCTCTTTAAAAATCATATAGTTAACCCAGCAAGTGGGACAATTAGCAGGTGCGTCCTGGTTTACTGGTGTATTTTATTGTACAATCCGGCGGAATTATGAATCTACTGGTAGTTATTAATGAATCATGGTTTATCTAGCAACAAGCACATTGGGATTGAGCATTTAATCTCTCAATTGCCTGGGTATGTGTTTTTCAAAGAAGATGCCAAGCATTATGCAAAAGTTAATCATGCGGCTGCTGAGCTTATTGGTTATTCTGAGCCTGAGCAATTAATAGGTAAAACAGAATATAACATGAGGTGCCCTGCGGCAGAATTTGCTGATGATTTTATTCAACAAAATGAAACCGCACTATCAGGAAATCGGTTAAAAATAATCGATATTCACTACTACGCCAATAATCAATTACGCATGCTACATGTCAACAAATTTCCAATCAAAGATAATAGCAACAATACAATCGGCTTAATGATTCATGCCATTGAGGCCAACGATGTCGACTCACTACAACTAGGGTGGTCACTCATCAAGAATAAACTTACCCCCAGAAAGTCATCCATGGCAAGCTATAAAATACACAGCAGTCCTTCCTTTGCTGAGTTAACCGAACGTGAATTTGAGTGCCTATACCTCAGCATCCACGGAAAATCAGCCGCAGAAATTGCTGCCATATTGCATTTATCAGCAAGAACCACCGAGCACTACTTTTCTAGCATGAAAATAAAACTGAATCTCAACAAAAAAAGCGAGCTCATCGAATGGGGCATCGCAAACGGTGTCACATCCACCATCCCAAAACGACTACTATCCCACCCCCTCTCCAAAATCATAGGACGCACCTGCTAATTGTCCCACTTGCTGGGTTAACTTTATGATTTTTAAAGAGCTCAACCTTAGGCCGGTCTGGCTGCCTTCTCATTTACGCAATGCTGATCTGGATTTGACAAATACTGTACATTTCGTACTGGTAAATGCCGGTACAATTTCCACCCCATAGGAAAATATTTCTGCGAAATGATTTAAAAAATAAAAACTATCATTATTTTCTTGTCCTTAAGATATTGTTAATAAACCGCTGATAAAATTGAGGGAAGATTAAATATAACTATATAAAAGAGCGATAAGAACCCATGCCCGAAACTAAATTCTCTCATACAGGCTTTCTAGAGATACCAGAAAATATCACACCACAGCGTGTTACAATCGCCCTATTGGGTAAAACTAGCAACTGGCCATTTGGGAATTTCACCATTTACCCACACAGTGATAAAAATCGAGATAAAGAAGGGCAAGTCCATGTTAAAAATGGTACGCCGGTTATCGCGAGGCCTTGCCCTGATGACCCAAACTTCTACGAAGTGCAAGTTATTCAAGAAGGTGGCCATCACTACAAAGGCTATATGCATAAAAAAAACATAACATTAAACGAATCACAAAAACCAATCGAAAATTTTCAGCTTTTCAAGCATAGACCTTGCCAAAGTGACATTAAGCAACGTACTTTTGGCAACTGTTTTATGCTAGGTTCATTGCTATCCATTCTGAATAAGCCACAAGGTGCAGATTATATTCAGTCGATGATGATTCAAACTGAAGAAGGTATTGTTGTTCGACTTTTTGATCCAACTAATAATAATCAACCGACGTATTTATTAATTCCCCCACATGAACTTATTCGCAACAACCAGTCCACTTTTAATCAAGATGCGCCTTGGGTAAGTATATTAGAATACGCTTATGCAGCAACCGGGTGGAAAACTTATAACACACGCGCCAACAATAACCTGTTTGTCACCCAAAATCACCTTCCAAGCTGTGGATATACCATAGAGGGTGGTGGTGCCAAGCCTTTTTTTGAAATATTTACAGGCCAAAAAGCCATTCAGCGTGAACTTTTTCAATCAGATGCGGATAGAGAAAAACACTTTATGCAACCGCATGAGCTGTTACTACACAGCTTGGATGACTTAAATTTAAAAAATCATATCAAAATTAAAAACAGCATAGAAAACGAAAAAGACCCTAAAGCTCAAGATATATCATGGAAGGGGTATCAAAGATCTCAACTAATTTGTCAGGTTTTCA
The DNA here is from genome assembly GCA_964465995.1 of uncultured Coxiellaceae bacterium. Lineage (GTDB taxonomy): Bacteria > Pseudomonadota > Gammaproteobacteria > Coxiellales > Coxiellaceae > CAYXLV01. The sequence continues at coordinate 2,110 of CAYXLV010000260.1, forward strand.
CCAAAAATACCTACATCCAATTTATCAACTCCATTGATAGCAGCAAAACAAAAAATGCTGACGATGTTATTAATGATTTAAAAACCCAGTTAAAGAAAATTAAACCAAAAACACAACGAAAAAAAGATGAGTTAAATAAAATTTATCGGACCACACTACCAGGACAATTAAAAGGCAATTCTAAGACAGCCTATGATATTATTGCTAACGATCTATTAAACTACCTTAATCAATCCAACACTCTAACAAGAAAAAATCAGCATAACACCAATGAGTTAGCTTATGGATTTTGTGATACACAGTCAAAAGATTTAGTACAATATACTCAACATCAACTTGAGCTATTTTATGATATCAAAGATGCGATTGAGACAAATGGCGAAGTTGTTACAGCGAGCACAGTTAGTAATGATAAAATCGCCTATAACAATGTGAATTTATTTAATGGTAAACCTTTATTTCCACAACACTGCTATAGTGTTGCCGCTGTGTCTTTAGACGAAAAAAACCATAAAAAATATATTCATTTGTGTAACCCCCATGATGGCAGTAAAAAACCCATCAAGATTGAACTTAGTCAATTTGAGCAGTTCTTTAGTCACTGGGTAAAATGCACTCCTGAGGCAATCAATCCTGGCCCAATACCTAAACCAGATACACAAAATAACGAGCAAAATTCTACAGACAAAAATAAGCTTATTGATGAGCTGAGCAAAATAGATCCAGTAAACCTAGCTGCTTTTTTCAGCGACATTAACCCAGTTTTTATCACAACACCCGAAAGCAGTATACGCCTTAATAAACATCGACCATCGCTATTCAACAGTGCTTTTTTTGAAGCTGCATTTGGCAAGATTGAAACCATTCGTGCGGTACAACCGCTTCTTGATCTCCTTGATAACTACAATTCTAACGAGCAGACATCTGAGAGCTTGATCAACAATCCCGTTTGGAAAAAGGTTTTTAAAAATTTACTCCAAAACTGCAAATTAACAATTATTAAAGAATTGATCGATCACGCACCCAATCGAACTTCTTTAATTAAGTCTTTAAAAGAAGCTTTAAAAGAGAAAATACAATCTGAAAAAAATCCCACTGAAAAAGATTTTATAGACCTGCTGCATTATTTGATAGAAAACTTTCATTTTGCAGCAGCAAAGGCATTATGCGACTATTATACAATCTCTGTCAAGGTTGAAAACCCAAAAGTAATGCTTGATAT
>CAYXLV010000261.1:0-3324 GCA_964465995.1 uncultured Coxiellaceae bacterium
AGACCCGCTCCTTTTGTTCGCAGATATCGCTCAGGAATTGAACATGTATAGGGCGCAGTCTTTGGTATTTTTTTATATAACTCGTCGGCTGTTATTATGTTTTCTAGTAGGAGATAGAAAATAGCGGCGGGGGACGTCACGATATAGGAAAATATTTCAGTCATTTGAATCGTTTCGAAGTCTTTTGGTGTCAACTTATGAAGTTTACTAACGGGTGTTTCTGATTTTAGTTTCGTTGAAGTGCGTTTTCCTAAATCTAATAAAGCATGGTTTGCTATTTTTTCAAAGGAGTGTTTTTGTAAGTAGTCTTTAAGAAAATTTGGATTGGGTAAGATATGTTTTTTATAGCGTAACAACGGCGCACCATAAGTGACATAGAGCTCCTCGCCAGCTTTAATATCTTGCAACGCAACGTAGAAAATTAGGGTGCAATCGTTGTCGTACTTACGTGCTAAAGCAAATAGATTAGGGGCGCCATCATTAATCAAGCTTATGGCATTACCATGTTCTTTGGCATTGACCTTTCCGAAGGTATGGCTATAGCTTGCAGGGTTTTTCTCATATTTGCCAGTATACAAGCCGATGATTGCACCTTGTTTAATGTCTTCTTTTGCTTTTACGCCACGGTTGAAAATAGGTGCGAATTGAATAGCTTGTAGTGCTTTATTTTGTGTTAGATCTTTTGGTGGTTGTTCGGTGATGATTAAAGCAGGTGGGGCTACAGTATTATTGTTAAGTTCTTTTTTCTCATATTTGACGTGATCCAAGTAATTTTGATTGAGCATTTTTTTGTATGCTTCTTTGGTTGTGATAGCGGTTAGTTCGCCTTTTGTATTTTCAAAAAATAAATTGGTGATTTCGTGTTTGAATAATTCTGTATTATGGTCTTTACGTGACATAACGATACTCCAGTAATTGCTTTATTGTTGCCATGAACTATATATAAAAAACCGGAATAGGCAAGAAAAATGTATTAATTTTAATCAATATGATCAGTTGTTACGAAACGTACATAACTTTTTAGCCTGGCGGCCAATCCATTTGCCGCCCGCCCAATACATGCAAATGAATATGAAACACAGCTTGCCCGCCGTCATGGTTGCAATTCATCACCGTGCGATAACCGGCTTCAGCCATGCCTTTGTCTTTTTCAATTTGTGAGGCGGTTTGCAGCATATGACCGAGCAGTGGCGAATGGATTTTAGTCGTGTCATTGAGAGTAGAGATGTGTTCGCGTGGAATAATTAAAATGTGCTGTGGTGCTTTGGGGTCAATATCATTAAAAGCGACGATGTGTTCGTCTTCATAAACAAAATCAGTCGCAATTGCTTGATGGGCAATTTTGCAAAATAAACAGTCGTCCATGGTGATTAAGCCTTTGGTTAGTGAGCGGCAAAATTTGCCTCTTTGAGTTCCACGCTATTCATAAATAGGACCAATGGTATCAAGAGGAGGAAACAAATTGCAATGAGGTAATAGGCGTCGATAAACGCGATCATGGAGGCTTGCTGGTGCAGTTGTTGAGCGAGGATGGCGGGAGTTTGTGGGTTTTTTAAAAGCATATGTGTGTGTTGCAGCCATAAGCGTAAATTGTTGTTGAACACTGAAATATGTGTGCCAAGCCGCTGCCAATTAATCTGCATTTCGCGGGAGATTAATGTGCCAAGTAAAGAGATGCCAACCGAGGAGCCAAGCATTCTGGCATAGCTAAATAAGCCTGAGGCTTCGGTGATATCCTGTTTAGGTACGGTAGCTAAAGAATAAATCGACAGTGGTACTAAAAATAAACCCATGCCAAAGCCTAAAAATAAATCGCCAAACACAATATTGCCTTGGGTGGCGTTTAGATCTAAGGAAGCTAGATAATAGCAGCCTAAGGCGCATAGTAATAAAGAGCAGACTAGAACATATTTTACATCGATACGTTTGAGTAATGGAGTGACCACGACCATGCCGATGGCACTGCCAATGCCGAGTGGTGCCATGGTAATGCCGGCAGTGACGGCGGTGTAGTGAAATAGGGTTTCTAACATAATCGGTTGCAAAGTAAGAAAGCCAAAAAAGACACCAGCAAATAAGCCTAAGCTCAAACAAGAGAGTGCGAAATTGCGGTCTTTAAAAATGGGTAATTTAATCACAGGGTTTTTAAAAGCCATGCATCGATAAATAAAAAAACCAATACCCAGGGTGCTAATGATGGCTAGCAATAAAATAAAGTTCGAATTAAACCAATCTTTGGAATTACCTTGATCTAAAAACATTTGCAAAGCGCCAACGCCAATAAACATCAAAGCGATGCCGACCCAATCAATTTTTTGACGAGTGCGTTGGCTGTCTGGAATTACCCATAACGTTAACATCAGACCGATTATACAAATCGGCATATTTAAGTAAAAAATCCAGCGCCAACTGGAATGCTCGACAATTAAGCCGCCGATGGTGGGACCAAAAACGGGTGCAGCAACTACGCCTAAACCCCAAATTGCCATGGCTTTGCCTTGCTCTTCGAGGGGGAAGGTTTCGCGTAATATGGCTTGAGAAAGAGGGATTAGTGAAGCGCCGAATGCGCCTTGTAGCAAGCGGAATATGACCATCATGCCTAATGATTGGCTGATGCCGCAAATAAATGAACTGAACATAAAACCGGTGATATTGATTAGTAATAAACGTCGATGTCCAAAGCGATGACTTAAAAAACCGGTTAATGGCAGCATCACTGCTGAGGCGACGACATAAGAAGTGAGTACCCAAGTGATCTCTTCGGTGTTAGCGCTGAGTGACGGCATCATGGAGGGTAGTGCGACGTTCACGATGGTTGAGTCGAGTACTTCTAAAATAGCGACCAGCATAATGGTGATGATGATCCACCATTTGTGATCTGTGTTGCTTTGAGTGTGGGTTAAGGCTGTACTCATAGTGGCAGGTGCTTTAACTGTTGGTGTTAATGGTCACCGTGCTGCTCGCACCGACACGTAGTGGATATTTAGCGTTGGTATTGGAGATTAAAATTCTCACAGGAAAGCGTTGTGTGACTTTTACCCAATTCCCGGTTGCGTTTTCAGCAGGCAATAAGGCAAAGCTTGAACCGCTGCCGGGGCTAATGCTTTTGACGATGCCTTTGAAAGGGTGATCAGGATAAATATCTAAGTGAATGGTGGCGGTTTGGCCAGGTTTGATGCGGGCTAAATCGGTTTCTTTGTAATTTGCATTGATCCACCAAACGTGGCTTTCAACCAGGGCAAATAAATCTTGATAAGCCGATACCACTTGACCGTTTTTCAATTTAAATTTGTCGATGTAGCCGTTGGCGTGTGCGGTGATATG
>CAYXLV010000262.1:0-3319 GCA_964465995.1 uncultured Coxiellaceae bacterium
AAAATATTCAATTAGATCAAATTATAGATAAACCTAATTCAAGTATTCCAGATTCAAAGCAAGAAGAAAGAGATGATCCTTCTGATTCTGACTCTAATCATTTATTACTTAGCCAAACAGACGACCCGATTGGTAGCCCATCATCTAAAGAAAATCCTCGTCCACTTAGGGTTAATTTTGAGAAGCAAGATAAGAGTTTCAACTCTCCACATTCTGGTGGTTCAGTAGGCTCAAATGATGAGAATAATGATAATGACATCATAAGCAGTTCGGCTGACTCAACACCAGCTCCAATTCAAATCGTTTCAGATTCTAGCGAGGCCACAGAGCAGTCTGTTGAAGAAGGCGCATCTACCCTTGAAGATAGTATGAGCCAGAAAGCGCTGATGGTTTCTGAGCAGAATCAACTGGGCAACCCAGATCAGCTGCAAAAGACGGATTCTGATAATCTGGGTAGTAATAATAATGAGGTTCAAATACCTAAGCCTACAATAATAGAAGAGACCGAGACAGTACCATTGGAGCCAGACAATGATGATGCCATTAAGGTTCAGCTAAATACGCCAGAATCTGATCAGCCGTCACCAAATGGGCTACAATTCACGACGTCTAGGCTCACGCTCACTACACCTGACTCTAATCAAATAAATCCGTTGCAGTTTATAACACCACAGAGCCATAACACTATTGCGGCGTTAGATTTAAGATCTCCTGACTCAAATGCCTCTAGTGTGAACACTTCTTCAAGGAAACGTTGCCCTGATACTGGTACAACACCGTTGACATCACGTGTCGCTAGTCGCACCACATACAATAGTGGCGATGACCATGAAGTTACCGAGCTTGGTGAGGGCAAAAAAATCCCTAACCAACAAGCTTTTTTTAATACTAGTCAGCCTTTTCAATCAGGTGTCGATGCATTATCCCAGGAATCTAAAACAGTTCTGAATTTGAGGTTTTTTAGAGAAGGTGGCAGTAAGAAAGTGCCTGATCAACAGGTTCAAATTGAATTAACTGGTGAACGTGCGGCTTTGTTAAGGCGGCAGTTACAAAGAGCAAATAGCAAATAAGCGTTTAAAGAGTAAAAAAACACGACGGATGCTTATGTCAAGCATCCGCCAACACTAATCAACTTTCACCAACTTCAACGTCGTAATCCCACGACTCGTTGCATGGGTGACAGTAAATTTAAATTGATTTAATTGAATCGACTCGCCTTTTTTCGGCAAGTGACTAAAATGCTTTAACAACAACCCACCAATCGTATCAAAATCAACATCATCATACGCCGTGCCAAAATAAGTATTAAAATCTTCAATTGTAGTGAGCGCATTAATATTATATTCATTCTCATTAATCGCTTTAATCATCGGTTCATCGGAAGTAATGTCATACTCGTCTTCAATATCACCGACAATTTGTTCTAAGACATCTTCAATCGTCACTAAACCAGCAACGCCACCATATTCATCGACTACAATCGCCATATGATTGCGATTTAAGCGAAATTCTTTTAACAACACATCGAGTCGTTTGCTTTCTGGCACAAAGGTGGCAGGGCGCACTAACGCGTTCATTTTTAAATCAGGATTTTCTTTATCCGCTGATAATAAATCTTTTGCTAATAAAATACCGAGCACTTCATCGCGACTTTCACCAATCACTGGAAAGCGTGAGTGCGCTGACTGGGTAATAAGAGGTAAAGCTTGAGCTGGCGTATGATCGTGTTCAACCACCACCATCTGCGGACGCGGCACCATCACATCACGCACTTGCATTTCTGAGACCTGTAAAACACCTTCAATCATTTGCAAGGCTTCGTTATCGAGTAGATGGCGATCTTTAGCATCGTGTAATAAATTAATTAACTGCTCACGATCTTGTGGCTCACGCAATAAAGCGTTGCTTAATCGTTCAAACCACGCTTTTGATTTATCGCTCATATCCGTCATTTATTTTCTCTTATGCTATCGAAGGGGATTGATAGGGGTTGGGAAATCCTAGCTTCGCCAAGATGGCGATTTCTAAAGCTTCCATGGAGGCCGCTTCTGCATCATCAACATGATCATAATGCAAAAGATGCAAAATACCATGCACAGTTAAATGCGCCCAATGTGCGGTGGTGCTGCAGTTGAGTTGCTTCGCTTCTTGTTGCACAAGCTCCGCGCAAATGGCTAAATCGCCGAGTGATTCTTGTGGCATATTAGGTAGGTTTTCTGCGGGAAAAGATAAGACATTGGTAGGACCAGTTTTTTTGCGAAAATTTTCATTTAAATAAGTGCTTTCAGATTGATCGATTAAACGAATCGTGACTTCATTAACTGTTTCAGGTATCGGTTCTGGAATATAGTCAAGTGCGGTATCTACCCAAAGTTGAAATTGCGCTAAGGTGGGGTTTTCGGCGAGATGACTGACATCTTGTAAAACCACATGCATGCTCATTCTTCAGAACCTTTCTCGTATGCCTCAATAACTTGTTGCACTAAGGGGTGGCGCACAACATCTTCAGATGTAAAAAAAGTAAAGTGTATGCCGTTGATATCGCGAAGTAAAGTAATGGCATGCCGCAGCCCTGAGATGGTTTTTTTCGGTAAATCGACTTGCGTAATATCACCGGTGATGACGGCTTTTGAGCCAAAACCGATGCGGGTTAAAAACATTTTCATTTGGTCTTTGGTTGCATTTTGACCTTCATCTAAAATGACATAGGAATCATTTAAGGTGCGACCACGCATATACGCCAATGGTGCAATTTCAATCACACCTTTATCCAATAATTTTGCTGTTTTGGTAACACCGAGTGTTTCATACAAGGCGTCATACAGTGGGCGTAAATAAGGATCAACTTTTTGGGCAAGATCACCCGGTAAAAAACCTAAGCTCTCACCTGCTTCAACAGCAGGTCGTACTAAAACAATACGAATAATCTCTTCTTTTTCTAAAGCTGCAACGGCACTAGCAACGGCTAAAAAGGTTTTACCTGTACCTGCAGGCCCAATGCCAAAATTAATATCATGGCGTTGCATTGCATTTAAAAAATGGCGTTGATTGAGAGTGCGAGGTCTGACTGTGGTTTCTTCTAAGTGGAGGGTGGCTCTTTCAAGTTTTTGTTTGTCGGTATTACTGCTGGCAGCAAGTTCCATTTCCATAGATTTTAAGACGAGTTGAATAGTATTTTTATTAATCGCGGCCGCTGATTTAGCATCATGATAAAGTTTCTTTAAAATATCACAGGCAATATCAACAGACGCAGGAATACCGATAATTTCAAATTCATTACCGCGGTTGTTAATTTCAACCCCAAGATGGCTTTCTAAAA
>CAYXLV010000263.1:0-3302 GCA_964465995.1 uncultured Coxiellaceae bacterium
CTACAAAGAACTCTATTGGGCGATTCCGAACAATGTTTCGATCTTGCAAATGATTTTGCTATCGACTAGTGAGGAAGTTTTAAATGCCGCATTTTTATTAAATAATGTGCGTAATATCGCTTTAATAAAGGAAATGCCTCATGCAGTTAAGCAGCTACATTTTAAGGCCCTTAAGGATTTTAATCCTGAATTCATATTGCGCTATTTGGAAAAAATTGGTGTAAAATATTTAAGTTTGTTTGACAGTAGTATTAATTATTTTCCGTTGAAAAAGCTTCGAATTGAAGCTGATGTTCCAAATTTTCCATCAGAAGAAGAATCAGAAGAAGAATCAGAAGAAGAATCAGAAGAAGAATTAGAAGAAGAATTAATTGAAGGTATTTTTTTTTGGGAAGGGCGTGTTGATGTGCTTTTATTTTTACCATTCTTGTCGGAGTCAGGGAAGAAGATCCTAGGTAAGGCTATCCTAGATGAAATAGATGAGTATGAACAATCTAATAAACTGTTTTATTTGCATAAAATAACTAAGTCCCTTACGCCATCCACTGGTTGTTTGGCTGCGGATTTTTTACTGAGAGACTGTTGTAAGCCGTTGCTCGATATTTTATCTGAAATACTATCTGGAGGGATAAGATATGAGATGGAGGGTGTGGATATTCAAGGAGAAGGATGGCGGAGCTTATATGATTTGGCTTTAGAAATTTTAGGTAGAATTATAGATGCTGTTGACTCGTTTCAAACCTTTTCGTCTTACCATGATATTTTTTGTAGGCGGCGTGATAGCATGGATATTTTTTATGGACAGCAGCATGTTAGCAAAGTTGAGCAAAGGTTCAATAGAAACAAGCTAAGATTTAAAAACAAAAATTACTCTAATTACTCTGTAGATGATCTGGTTAAAATCTCTAATTTGCAGATAATAATTAAAGATGTGATTTATAAAAATAATTACAGTAAAGCAAAGGCTCTGTTTGGAAAAACCTGGGAACTAAAAATAGTTAAGGATGATCATCTAGGTGTACTTAAAAAAATTCCAGGTCAAGATCTTAAAAGTGATATCATGGCCTGGATAAGCAAGAATACCTATAGCACTATACGCCACTCTACTTTCCTCGGCCCAGAAACTTTTTTACAGCAGAAAAATTTATTTTCTAAATCTGTTTTAGAAGAAAATGGAATGGAGCACACTGGTGCTTCTGTCAATAGTGATAGAGATAGGCATGATGATAAACTGATTTTTTTTGAGGTTAATAAAACTTTCTTTCAATACTACAAAGAAGGCCGCTCTGGCCCAACAGTCAGTCTCACGTATCATATTGATAAATTACCTGAAAAATATAATAACTCCATGATTATTCGAGTGAGTGACCCTGCCCACATAGGCAAGAATAGTTTTAAAGAGCTTGAAATAGCCCCTAGTATTGTGATTAAACCGTTCACCAAATCCCAGGAGGGGTTAAGTCTGATCTATCATCAGGTAGTCAAGGGTAAGGAACTTAAAAAGGAAATAGCTATACCAGGAACGCATTATGCATTTAATGGGCTTTTTGGTTTGCATTTAGCAAAGGCGCATTTATTTTATATCATTCATCAGCTGGACGATGAGGATAAAAAGTCTGTTTATAAGCACTTTGATGAGCTTTCACGAAATAATGCTCTGCACGAGCACCTGGAATCACTATTTCGCCAATTAACTGCCCATCTAGAGATTTGTTTATTTGGATGTGAATTTTCTTTTGATTATCTCAGCACAATTGAAATTCTACGCGATAATGTGACTATTGATATTCAACAGTTACTTTTCGCTATCGAGGAAGCTGATATTCAGAGTATTGAAAAAGCATTACTTGCACATCCTGCATTAAGTCAATCGGTACCATTTGTCAGCGAAATACTACGAGTAGCTAAAAAATATCCTGATCATTATCACAAAATACAAGTTTTTTTGATTAAGTGTGTTCCTGATACGCTTTTAAAGTGCCTTAATACTGGCGCTATGGAGCTATGCGGTAGCGTATTATCAAAAGAGATAATAAGTGAATACTCGGCATTATCAATCGCCCCACTTTTAGAGTTAAATTTTTTCAAATCGCTTGAAAACATTTTTCATAAAAATAAAGCTGTAACTTGTAAAAATATAAATGAAGTTGACTCGCATGATTCGGAATTCATCAGTTTTTTTAATGATATTTTAAACACGTGCGATACTTCAAGCTTGAAGTTTTCTGGTGGGCAGAGTATGAATCGAGTTGTTTTTGGTAAAATTGTTGACGCGTGCAGTAAAAATTCAAATTTACTACCGATTATTATTGCCTATAGAGACTTGCCAATCACTAGCTTTACCTCACAAAATACCCGTAAAACAATACACTTAACTTTAGGGAGTGTATTGCTTGAGGTGTTTAATCAACCGCTAACGGTGATTGAGTCGATTATGCCCAATGTGAGACGCGAAAATGAGACAAGTCTGTTTGGGAATTATCTGCAGCATAAAATATTTAATTCACATCGACTGCTGCAATTTGAATCACAGCTTAAGCGCCATTTTTCAAATGATCTATCTCGAACTGGAGTGTCCATAAATAGGATAAGTATTGAGCAATATAACAAGGTTAAATCCGCCTATAAAGGTAAGGAAGCTCCTAACCACCAGACGCTATTATCAGACATCAATGGCGGGGTGGCTCTTTTGCAAAGCATGCTTTCAGTTGACTACCAGCCGCTATCGCTTGCTGATTCAGTAACTAAATTTCTTCAAGATGATTTGATATTACAGTATCAATTGCGCCATATTTTATTTGATAAAGCTCATTTGAGTGTTATTTTTGCTGGTATCGAGTCAAGCCGTATGCTCAAATTTAAAGATCATGAGCCGATTCAAATTATTACCTTTATTGATTTGTTAATGCAGCGAATAGCGGAAAGTAAGTCAGAGTATCCGCTTGCTGTTGAGCAATTCGAGGTTAGATTGACTTGGTTGATGGCGGGAAATCAACAGGAGGCGAATGTAAGTTTGAATTATGGTAGTTTATTTGGTGGGGATGTTAACAACAATAACAACAATAACAGCAACAACAAAGGGATTAATTCATTCAGCATAGCTTGAATAAAGCTGCTTAAATTCAACTTGTACATGATTAACGGTAAGACCGCAATTGTCAGCAATCTGTATTATGCAATGAAATGAAATTAGTCTTTGTAAAGCTAACTGGTTTTTCTTGTCAATTGCTGTGATAAAACTGATCGTTAAGAAACTGTTACAAATGCAAAAAAAATAGTTAGCTATGTTAATACCTACTTGC
>CAYXLV010000264.1:0-3275 GCA_964465995.1 uncultured Coxiellaceae bacterium
GAAAAACCAAAGCCTCCCAAAACCGGCAGCAAAATTATTACTAAACCGATCCGCGCTGGATCACGCATTTATGCAAAAGGCACCGACTTGGTCATTCTTGCATCAGTAAACGCAGGTGCCGAAGTGATTGCTGATGGCAATATTCACGTCTATGGCCCACTACGCGGACGTGCGTTAGCGGGTGCGACTGGCAACACCCAAGCGCGTATTTTTTGTCAAACTTTAGCAGCCGAATTAATCTCAATTGCTGGACATTATTTAACCAACGAACAAATTCAATCGCCCAATTCAAATACAACGATGCTGCAAGTTTTTTTAGACACCAATGAAAAACTCATTATTGAAAATTTATAGCAAATGCATCAAACCTGCTGAGTAACCACGCCATACCCTGTACAAATGCTAATAAGATGATAAGATGTGCCTAGAAAAAATTCACAAACCCAACTCAATTTTTTAAAAGGAATACACCGTGACTAAAGTTGTTGTAGTGACCTCTGGCAAGGGCGGCGTTGGTAAAACGACCACCAGTGCATCTTTCGCAACCGGTTTAGCATTAGAAGGATTTAAGACCATCGTAATAGATTTTGATATTGGATTACGTAATTTGGATTTAGTCATGGGCTGTGAGCGACGCGTTGTTTACGATATAGCCAATGTCATGAACGGCGAAGCCACTTTAAATCAAGCTGTCATCAAAGATAAAAACACTCCTAACTTACACATTCTCGCTGCCTCACAAACACGTGATAAAGACGTGTTAACCCAAGAAGGCGTTGCCAAAATTATCGACGAATTAAAAGCACAAGGCTTTGACTACATTGTTTGTGACTCACCTGCCGGTATTGAAAAAGGTGCTTTGATGGCGATGTATTATGCCGATAGCGCCATCGTGGTAACCAACCCTGAAGTCTCATCCGTACGTGACTCTGATCGAATTTTAGGCATGCTATCCAGCAAAACCAAAAACGCCGAAGAAGCCGGCACTCCTATCGAAGAACATTTACTCATCACCCGCTACGATCCAAAACGTGTTACCACCGGTGACATGTTAAGCATCGACGATATTAAAGACTTACTCGGGATCCCATTAATTGGCGTCATCCCCGAATCAAAAGCCGTTTTAAACGCCTCTAACCGTGGTGTTCCTGTTGTGATTGATAAAAACAGTGAAGCCGGTAGAGAATATGCAGAAGTTATTCAACGTTTCCTAGGTCGCGCACCTAGTTACACAGGACCCGAAACTAACAAGAAAGGATTTCTTAAACGCTTATTTAAAAAACAAAAGGAAGTGACCGCATGAGAATAGGTAAATATCTACGCTTTGGCAAAAAATCCGCCTCCGTTGCAAAAGACCGTTTACAAATTATTATTGCGCAACAACGCTCAGAAGGTTCCACACCTGACTACTTACCTTTGTTGCGTAAAGATATCATGGACGTTATCGCAAAATACACAAAAGTGGATTTAAGCCACATTACTGTCGACTTGCACTGCAAAGACAAAAACTCCGTCTTAGAACTGAATGTTGTATTACCTGAAACGGAAGCCGTCTCTTAAATAGAAACACCTTGGCTCTGTAAAGAGCCGAGGCCTATCCTAACCAATAGTTACCAGCCCTGAAAAGCCACCTGCACTGCGCTACAACGGGCCGGCTTTGAAATACCTGAACCCACTCAAGCCTACCAGCAAACTTTTCAAAATTAATCACTCGATTGGACTTCCTATAGACCATAGGAAGTCCTCTACTGACACTTACTCGACTGCATCCGCAACCGATTCAAAAATCTCCAACTGACTTAAAATGGCATGCATATCAACCAATGCCCAATACTCAACCACTTTGCCATCTTTTAATTTATACGTTGTGACACCAGAATAGGCGACATCTCGATGTGTTGGATTGGTTTCAAAAAAACTGCCCATATGCGTGCCAACACCACTCCAACGCGACACGACTAAATCATCTTCTGCAATAAAATGCTCCATATTAATTTCTAAATCCGGAAATGCAGTTAACCATTTTTGAATCAATTCTTTCATTGTAAAATTGCCCTTCATGCGGTTTAAAGGGCTGTGAATGATAACGTCTTTTGCAAAAACATCATCTACCGCTGTTAAATCATGATCCACCCAAACGCGCTTTGAGTAATCTTGAATGATTTCCTTATTGGTCATTTTATTGTCCTTTAATGGTGAGTTTGAGCCCCTAGTTTAAAAGAAAACAACAGCCCGAGCAAAGCTTCTCTTAGCGCAGCAAAACTTGGCCCTCTACCCCCTTTATGATATTTTTAAAAGCACCTAACTATTGAGACTGAAGGACAATTTATGAAACACACACCCACCCTCATCGCTTCTGCTTTATTACTTTTTTCAACCACAACCCTTGCTGCCATTCCCACCGTTAATCAATACCGCATCGAAAAACGCCCTACCGCGGTTGAACCGGCACCAAGCCAATACACTGTCTCCGCTTCTGATACTAGCAACGTTCGCAAACCACCTTTTATTTACTACACCCAATTAAACCCTTTAGACAAAACCAAACGCTATTCCATCCCACCTTTCCCCGACGCAAATCAACTACCACCGGTTGGCAAGTGGATGGTCGCCATTGCCAAAGATCAAAAGAAAACCGCTTATGTACCCGCACACTGGTTAGACGACAAAACTGCCAACGGGCAATTTATTATTGAGCCGATTAATTACGTGTTTGTGGTCTATGCCGATAACGCTGACAATGCAGTTAACACTTTAAAAACCAGCTTAGACGCTGCTGGCTTTCACACCAAATGGTCGGGCGCAAAATATCACAGCGGCAATTACCATGCTTATTTTGGCGATCAAATTGTTTCGCAATTAAAGCGCAATGACGGCGTGTTCTTAACTTTTTCCAACAATGACTGGCTCCAACAAAACGATCACTTTCGGGTAATGGGCCCATTTGAAACTAAAATTAATGGCAAAACTGCTTTCTTATTTGCATCATCAGTTTCAGAAGAAAGTAATTGGGACCAACAACTTTATGCTGGCCACTTTTATGTTTCCTTCACGCATGCTAGAGATAACTTAGCGTTAGGTTTAATCGAAACAGGCAAACCGACCTATTATGTTATTGCTGATAATGTATTAAATAACGTTGGCGAATCAACCGAAGACCATGACGGCAAAATATTTGTTACCGTGTTTACAAGCACTGATAACAACAATGCCAATGGCAGCCAACAACAACAACAACAACAACAACAACAACAACAACAACAACAACAACAACA
>CAYXLV010000265.1:0-3255 GCA_964465995.1 uncultured Coxiellaceae bacterium
GAATTGATTGATCTGCGCAATACTATTACTCAAGAAGCGCAGTGTCGTTGGCGCCATTTGTTATCGCCAAAATTACAGATGCTGTTATTGCTCGGGATCGGTTTGGCAGTTATCCAGCAAGTTTCTGGGATTAATGCCATTCTTTATTACGCGCCACTTATTTTTCAAAAGGTAGGGGTAACGTCGACTTTTGCTGAGCTGTTAGCCACCGTTGGATTGGGTTTAATTAATTTTGTTTTTACTTGGTGCGCCATGTTGTTTGTTGATCGTGTTGGGCGCCGACGTTTGTTATTGATTGGTTTGGCGGTGATGGTGCTGTGCATGCTATTGGTGGCCTATTTTTTTCAGCATCAAGCGCAGTCGGTTATTGATCAGTGGGGCATAATTTTAATGCTTGGTGTATTTGTTGCGTTTTATGCATTGAGTATTGGTTGTTTATTTTGGTTAATTATCGCGGAGATTTTTCCATTGGCGGTGCGTGGTTTGGCAATGAGTGTTTGTGCAATGGTGAATTGGTTATTTAATTTGGTTGTTGCATTGAGTTTTTTAACGTTATTACAGTGGTTGGGAGCAGCGGCGACGTTTTTATTATATGCATTAGTGAGTGTGGGCAGCTGGCTGTTTGTTTATTTTCTGCTGCCTGAAACAAAGCAATTATCGCTTGAGCAAATTGAAACTAATTGGCGCGATGCCAAGCGAGTGCGTGACTTGGGTAGGTCCTAATTAATAATTGCGGGCAACTACAAACTCTGCAAGATCAATCAATGCTTGTCGATAAGCGCTATCAGCTAGTGTGTCTAAACTTGATTTTGCTGCATTGATATGTTTTTTCGCGACATTGAGCGTGTATGTAGCGGCATTTGTTTGTTGAATGATATCTAAAATCAATGGTAATTGATCAAGACCGCCGTTTTGAATAGCTTGGCGGACTGTGTTGGCGCTAGTGTTATCGGTATTTTGTAATGCATATATTAAAGGTAATGTCATTTTACCTTCGGCTAAATCATCTCCAACGTTTTTACCAATGGTGGTGCTGTCGGAGTAATCTAATAAATCATCCACAATTTGAAAGGCCATGCCTAGGTGTTTGCCGTATTGTGCTAAGGCTTGTTGTTGGTTGTTATTGTTGTTGAGTAGCGCGCCAATTTCTGCGGATGATTCGAATAGTTTGGCGGTTTTGCGATAGATCACATCAAAATAAGCGTCTTCATTAATATCAGGATCATGGCGATTCATTAATTGTAAAATTTCACCTTCTGCAATGGCGTTGGTGGTATTGGCTAGTACTTGCATGACTGGAACATTGCTGCGCCGCGTGAGTAACTGAAAAGCACGCGAATAAAGAAAGTCGCCTACCAATACGCTGGCTTGATTGCCCCACACCGCATTAGCAGTGTCTTGGCCGCGGCGTTGTTTGGATTCATCCACCACATCGTCATGTAATAATGTTGCGGTGTGCACAAACTCAATAATGGCCGCGAGATCATGGTGTTCTTGGCCGTCGGCATAACCAGCAGCGCGGGCCGCTAATATCACTAATAAAGGACGTAGGCGTTTGCCACCGCTGGATAAGATATGACGCGTAATTTGTTGGACTAAAGTAACGGGAGAGATTAACTGTTTAATGATGAGTTCATCAGTGGCCTTGAGGTCTTCGATAACAGGGGAGCGGATCTGCTCTAAGGTGATAACACGTGCGGATGAATCTGTTGAAATTGTGGCCATTTTGGTCTCATTTTTTAAAAAACATAAGGCTAGATAGCAGCTGATGAAATGTCAAGATCAGGCCTTGATTGGGGATGCAAGTTTCCGTACAATGCACGCCTTGGAATTATCATAGATAGAGGCAAAAGACCATGTATGCAGTGATCCAAACGGGCGGTAAGCAATACACTGTCAGCAAAGGCCGGGTTTTAAAGTTTGAAACGCTAAGCGCGGAACCTGGTGAAACAGTTGATTTTAATGAAGTTCTCTTTATCGGCGGTGACGCTGAGAGCAAAATCGGTAGTCCCTTACTACAAGGCGCCAAAGTGACTGGAAAAGTCATCTCTCATGGGCGTGCAAAAAAGATCCATATTTTTAAGCACAAACGTCGCAAGCACCATACTAAAAGAATGGGGCATCGCCAAAACTACACCGAAGTTGAAATAACAGATATTCAAGGTTAATTGAGGAGTTAAACTATGGCTCATAAGAAGGCGGGTGGTAGTACCCGGAACGGTCGCGATTCTAACCCTAAGTATTTAGGTGTTAAGCGTCACGGCGGGCAGCAAGTTGAAGCTGGCAATATTATTATTCGTCAGCGTGGTACCAACTGTCACCCAGGTAGTGGTGTTGGTATGGGTAAGGATCACACATTGTTTGCATTGATTGCTGGTAAAGTGGTTTTCGCACGTAAAGGTCCTAAACAACGTAAATATGTTTATGTTCAACCTGTAGCAGAATAATCGCGAATGAATACTAAAAAGCCTCGTCATTGACGGGGCTTTTTTTTTGTTGAGTAAAGCGTAAAGAGCATCCGATGAAGTTTACTGATGAAGCAAAAATTAATGTGTTAGCCGGCAAGGGTGGGCATGGCTGTTTGAGTTTTCGACGTGAAAAATATATTCCCAAAGGTGGACCGGATGGTGGTAATGGCGGAGATGGCGGTAGTGTTTATTTAGTCGCGGATCCGCATATGAATACCTTAATCGATTTTCGTTACAAGCGAATTTATAAAGCAAAGAATGGTGAATGCGGCAGCGGTCGGATGCGCACGGGTAAGAAAGCTGATGACCTATATATAAGTGTACCGCTGGGGACCATGGTTTTTGATGCCGATACGGATGAATTAATTGGAGACTTAACCAAGCCTGGTGAGACGCTATTGGTGGCAAGAGGCGGACGGCATGGTTTAGGTAACGCCTGCTTTAAAAGCAGCACCAACCGTGCACCGCGTGAAACCACACCAGGGCAGCTGGGTGATGAGCGAAATTTAAAGCTTGAGTTAAAGTTACTGGCTGATGTCGGTTTATTAGGTATGCCAAATGCCGGCAAGTCGACGTTTATTCGTGCTGTTTCCAATGCCACTCCTAAAGTGGCTGATTATCCATTTACTACTTTGCACCCTAATTTGGGTGTCGTGCGCGTGGGTGAGTTGCGCAGCTTTGTGATGGCGGATATTCCAGGATTAATTGAAGGTGCCAGCGGCGGTGCAGGCCTTGGAATTCGTTTTTTAAAGCACTTAAGCCGTACCGGTTTATTGCTGCACTTTGT
>CAYXLV010000266.1:0-2654 GCA_964465995.1 uncultured Coxiellaceae bacterium
CTATTAAGCTATCGCATTAAACACATGCAACAGTTAGCGCGTTATTTACCAACGAAAATTTTAGATCCTTATTTATCGCAATGGATCGCACGGGCTTTTCAACAAGGTGAAGTGACTAATGGCACATTAACAATGCGTGGTCCTTTGCAGCAGTTTCCATTTGATCGTCGCGAAGGGCAGTTTGCGGCAACCATGCAAATTAAGCGGATGACGTTGCAATACAATCCCGCGTGGCCGAGTTTGCAGCATGCTGATGGCACGCTGACGTTTGTCGGGCATACTATGAAATTAAAAATTGCTCGTGCCAGCATGGCGGGTAATCCTTTGCAAAATCTAACGGCGACTATTCCAAATATTGAAAAGGCGGTGCCGGTTTTATATGTGAGCGGTGTTAGTCATACCAATTTAAAAAAAGGCCTGCGTTTTTTAAGAGCTTCGCCATTAGCAGTGGCAAAAGAGTTTCAGCATGTGGCCATGTCTGGCGCAATGCAGTTATTAGTAAAACTGAAAGTGTTGTTGAACGATAGCAAAAGTAGCACGACTAGTTCCGGGGTATTAACGCTTAACAATGGGCAAATGCGTTTAGCGGATTGGACGATGCAGTTGGATCGCATTAATGGGCAGTTGCATTTTACGGACCACTCCTTGTCAGCAAAAAATTTACAAGCGCGTTTACTCGGGCAGCCTTTAACAATGCAGATTTTTACCACACAGCAACAACGGCATACAACGGTTGTGGCAGAAATTGCGAGTCGTTTTACCACGTCGATGCTGAAGCATTTTAGCCACGGGCCATTGTTAAATTATGTTAAAGGTGGTGCTGATTATGTGGCGCTGCTGAAGTTTCATGATGGTGCGCTTGGCAATGAGATGACGCTTTTGAGTGATTTAGTGGGAGTACGTCTGCAAGGTTTGCCGCCGCCTTTTAATAAGCGAGCTGCGCAAGCTTTACCGATGCGTTGGCATTTTACGCTGCCTAGCAAAGGACCGATGACGCTGCGTATGCATTATGCTGGCGGACTTGCGTTGGCAGCCGCGATTCAACATCAGCATAAGCAAATACATTTTTTACGCGGAGATTTGCATTTTGGTGCAGGGCAAGCGCGTTTGCCGGTGCTGCCAGGGTTGATTGTGACGGGGTCGTTGGAGTCGGTGACATGGTCGGTTTGGAAGCGTTTTTTTGCGTCTTTGCAGCGTTCGACGTCATCTACTACTGCTTCGAATCAAGCAACTGATGTGCTGCGTTTTGTGGAGTTGCGTATTTTGCATCTGCGGGCGATGCAACAAGTGCTAGCGCATGTGTATTTTAAGTTGGTGCCTTATGATGATCGCTATGTGGTGAATATTGATTGCCCTAAAATTTCCGGGAAAATTGAAATGCCGACCGTCAAGGGTTTGCCATGGGTGGCTAATTTGCAGCGATTGTATTTAAGTAAAACAAAAAACTTAAACCAGCAGTCATTGCATCCGCAAAAGATTCCGCCGCTTAATTTAATGGTGAATGATTTTCGTTATGGCAAAAACAACTATGGCAAAGTGGTATTGCAAAGCATGCCAACAGCGCTTGGGATGAAGATTAATCGGCTCACTATTCAGAATCCACAGTTTGATTTATCAGTATTTGGTCGTTGGCAGCAGCTAGCGACGCATACCTTAACCCATATTCAAGGAACGTTTACGTCGAAAAATTTAGGCGGTTTATTGGAGCAGTGGCGTTATACCAAAATGATTGAAGGTGGTAATGGGGCCGCTAATTTTGCATTGAGTTGGCAGGGTGCGCCTTATAAATTTGCCGCGGCGACGTTGAATGGCGATGTGAAGTTGGCTTTTTATAAGGGTCGTATAACGGAGATTAGTAAGAGTGCACAGTCTGAATTGGGCTTGGGGCGTTTGATTAATATCTTGAGCTTGCAGTCGTTGTCGCGGCGCTTGACCTTGAATTTTAGTGATTTGACTAAGAAAGGCTTTGAATTTCATGTTTTTCGCGGCAACTTTGTATTGCAGCACGGTAATGCATTTACACGTAATGCCTATTTGGACGGGGCTGTGGCGAAGATTAAAATTTTGGGGCGGATTGGTTTAGCTAAACGCAATACGGATGTTGATTTGGAAATTGATCCGTATGTGACCTCGAGCGTGCCCTTGATTGTGGGAATTGCTGGTGGGCCAGTAGCTGGTGCCGTGGCTTGGGTGGTGAATAAGTTGGTGGAGCCAAGTATTGGTAGAGCGGCTGGTTTTACCTTGCATGTGACCGGCCCTTGGAAGCATCCCAAAATCACTAAGTTACAAAAATATCAGCGGCGGCGGGCGCATCATGCGATTGTGGAGGAGCGTCGCTAGCAGATTGCTTTTTTTTAATGCAGTCGGTAGACTGCCGGCAGCTTTTTACTGAGGAGAATCAAATGAGCGCATATAAGTACAAATGGTTAAAGAAGGCATTAGTCGTTGGAGCGGCTGCAATGGCGTTAACAGGATGTGTGCCCCATTTAACAGAAAGTCAGTGTAAATCCATCAACTGGTACCAAATGGGTTTTGGTGATGGTAGTCAAGGTAAGTACCAACGTAACTTACAACGTGATATTCAAGATTGTGCAAAGTTCAATTTAAAAGTGAATCAAGTGGCCTACCGCAAAGGTTGGCGTGCCGGTACGCGT
>CAYXLV010000266.1:2664-3239 GCA_964465995.1 uncultured Coxiellaceae bacterium
AAGCCAGGTACTGCGTATCGTTTAGGAACACAAGGCCGAACTTATAACAATGTTTGCCCAGCGGATTTAGCGAAAAAATTTAGTCGTGCTTGGCATCGTGGTTTGCGTCGCTATTGTGTGCCAGCAACCGGTTATAACTTAGGACGTTCTGGCCAACCATTACCTGGTTTTTGTGCGCCAGATCAATCGGTGCGTTTTACTAACGCTTATGATGCAGGTCGTCGTGTGCATCAAGCCATTGCGGGTATTCAAAGCCAAATCAATGACACCAATGCGCAAATTCAGCAAGCGCAAAATCAAATCAATGCTAAACAGCGTGATATTCAAAAATGGCGTCGTGTGTTAAATAACACCAATCCAGCGAATCGCCCTAATCATGCAACGAAGCGTTTGGCTCGCCAAAGTATTCGTAATGATTATCGCGATATTAATAATTTACAAAGAACCATTAACCAACTGACAGACCATCGCAATTTCTTGCAGGAGCAGTTGAATCGCGAAAGATCTAAGTAAAAACCATCCAATACCACATCGCCGCGTGCAATTTTTGTGCGCGGCTTGTTGGTATTCCTTGC
>CAYXLV010000267.1:0-3238 GCA_964465995.1 uncultured Coxiellaceae bacterium
ATCAATAATAACTTCATCATTAATTTCATAAGCATTAGCAAAATGAAAAACAAAAAATGCTTCTGTGTTAAACCATTTAATTTTACCGCCTGTTTTGCGCATGACACCGATACGAACACCTAATTCGGGTCGCCAGCTAATCATGTCTTTACCGCTCATAATGTTTTGAGCGTCAATAACCACGGGACAATCATAGAAAATGACATAATTTTCGGTAAGCACAAAATCGTGGGTCATCGAACAGTAATCTTTTTCAATATCAAATTGCTGTTGTAGTTTTCCTGTTTTATCAATTTGATAAACGGATAAATAAGGCGGCTCTATATCATAGTTAATCAACCAAAGATCGCCGCTGGTTGGGCATAAGCGAGTATGTGGTATGACATTGATTGGCTTTTCTGTATTTGGTCGCCATAAGCCGATAGTTTCTAATTTTTGATTCATTTCATAGGCTGGGTTGCCTTCATGCATCGCTAGATATCTATTAGCATGGCGAATAATATGAATAAAAGCGCCGTTCTTAAATGGCCCTGGATCACCATCGGGTTCGATGTCTTTGGGATCCGGCACGATGGGGTGCATTATTCCACCATAGATTGCCTTACCAAGACGGCGTTCAGCTAATAATCCTTTGGTTTCAACAAAGCGATTTTTGTAATGTGCTTTGCCATCAGCGATATAAACGGCATGGATCATGCCATCACCATCAAAGGGAAAGGTGTATGAGATAGGTGGAAAGGCAGGGTTGGGTCCATTGCGCATGTAGACGCCTAATAAATCATCGGGAATTTGGCCAATGATTTCTAAATTTTCTACATCCAGTTCATCAAGTACTGGTGCGTAATTTCCGCTTAGAAAAGGATTTGTATCTTTTGCTTTCATCAGTATTCTCCTGGTTGACAAGTATTTGAGTAAGTTTAGCCAAGTTATCTTAGTTTTCTGTGCGGTTGTTTATGAGTGTCAAGGCGGCGGTAAGTGGAATGGTTGGGTGCCTTTAGCTTAAATAAGTTTGGGCTAAAGTTATTTTTCCTGGGTATCTTTGATTCAGTAGTAATCTTTTTTTGTTGTTGATGTGGATGAGTATAGGTGATTTTATATTTTAAAGGTGAGTTATAGTTTCGAATCAGTGGTTCAATTAGATGAGAATATTTTCCAATATGGAGTAAAGGATTTTTTTTTGATAAAAAATGCCCCGTGTATCCTGGAGGTATTAGTGAAAAAGTCTTATTTGTAAGGTTGTAGTGGGCCGTAAAAGCAAATAATGGTTTTAAGGGGGGCTTAGTTTCTTTTTTAAAAAAATTAGGCCTGGTGTTATTGGTGTGGGGTCTTCTTGGTGCGGGAATTTGCTTGTTAAAAAAATGTTGAATAGATTGATTAAAATTGATTGGTGATGGGGTTTTAATTGAATGGTGATCTGAAGATTGTTTTATTAAAAATTTATTATTTTTTTCTGATAAAGATGACGTTATCAATCCAGTCCTTTCTAATTGAATGCGGATATTTTTTGTGCCTTCTTTGGTTTTAATCACATGTTCTCTGGGAATTTGTAAATAGTGGTCAATGGTATTTTGATAAGATTCTAAAGATACTATGCCTACTTTCAATGCATAATTTCCCGTTTTTTTGCCTAGTAGGTCAGTTTCTTCTGCTATCCCCACGGACGAGATATTTGGATTTTGCAGGAGCTTGTCCTCAATTAGTTTTTGTGCTTTTAGTGCATCCTTATACGTGGTTTTCATTTTTAAATTCCTTTTTTTCTGTGATGCAATGATGGGTTTGGAAAATTCACAACACCGTGCAACTTTCTTAATGGGTGATATCACTGTGCTTATTATAAACTTCTAAAATCTCTTTGATTTTATACTCTTCATTGATTTTTAAAATAGCGGTAGTAATATGCAATCCAGCTTTTGCAGAATCCCAAGTAAAGCGAACAACTGCGGAGTGTTGTTTTTCATCACTTAAAATATCAAGTATTTTTATTGTCCAGGGTGCGCCATACTGTTGTGCGTTTAATAATTGACTTTCAAGTTCTGCATACCCAGAAGTAATGTGTTTTCCATTTTCAATTTTCACCACATCGCTTGAAAAAATAGCAGTAAAATTTGATGGGATGGTTTTTTCTGGAACTTTTGAGCCAATGGTTGACATAAATTGGATGTATTGATTTGCTGTTGTGGTCAATTTTTCGGCGATCATGATGCGCTCCATTAATAAAGTAAATGTAATGACAGTTTAAACGATCAATGGGTAGAGCAGAAGTTAATTAAGCTTTTTTGTGCCTAATAAATCAATAGGTGGGACTGTAGCTGTCTTTTGCCGTTGTGGGGAGGGAGGCTTGAATATGGCCAATCATAGTAAGCAGGGCCATGCATCATGGATTATTTGAGCTATATGCTATTAATATCTCTAAAGATTAAATCTATAAAACCAAGCGTCATTGCCTTTTCATTAATAGCTTCTCTTGTGGTGCAGTCTAATTTTTCTTTAAGTTTTGCAATATAGTGCTCAACCGTTTTTTTTGAAATACTTAATTTCAAAGCGGTCTTCTTAGCAGAGTAATTTTTTAAAAGGAAATGCATGCATTGCGCTTCACGTTTAGTGAAATAAATTTCGCCGTATTCATAGTATTTTAAATTTGAGAATTTTTTAAGTGTTGATGTATGTGCCCTGTTGGCGATAGCGGCAATTTTATTCATCATAATTGGTTCAATATTGAGGTTAAGTATATCTGCACAAAGGAGTAAATTTTTAATTAACTCATGAAAGGTGTTTCTGTGAGCAAAAATACTAACACCCAAAACACCAATTCGTTTTTCATTGTCAATAAAGACAGGTTTTTTAATTGTTAGCCAGTCGAAAATATTCATCGATTTGTCACTATAGTATTCGATTGAGAATCTTGAGCATTTTGAAGCTAGGGCAGCTCGGTCGTTTTTATTATATAGGTCATGCATGTAATTATAGTTTTTCAAAAAATTAGCAATGGTTTTATCGTTATACCGCATAATCTCGGAGGAGTTGCTTAAATTTAAGAAATCACAAAAAGTTTCATTACAGCCAAGATATTGGTGCTGCCCATCTTTCCAGTACACATTGTTTGCTGTATCAAGCAATTCTTGAGATAAGGTATCTTTGAGGGTATTTATCATAGCTGCCCGTTTATAAAGTCGTCAATAATGGCGCAGGGCATACTACCAAGATAAACTTAACTCTTCAAATTATTGGTAAACTGTAA
>CAYXLV010000268.1:0-1303 GCA_964465995.1 uncultured Coxiellaceae bacterium
AAACTCAGTTGCAAAATCGGGACGCCAACCATTATCCGCCGCATTACAAGCACGCTTTCTCGCATTAACAGTTACCGATTATCCTGCCAATGAAATATTAGAAATTCTCAAAAGCACAGGCATTGCCGCAGAACCCGCAAAAACTTGGACCATACTTTTCTTACTCACTCGTCATTACGCACAAGCCAATGCTTTTAACCCACAACCCAACCTGCGAAATCTCGAATCAACTGCGTTGCTTTATGCCACAAGTTACCCGCGTATTAAAGAACAGCTCGATATCATCTGCCAGCAAGATATCAATCATATCGACTTAAATAATTGGGATACTTCATCCAGGCCAAGCTTCATTCAACCAGATTATTATTTTTTCCAACAGCAAATGCATGTTGATGATAGCGATACTAAGGAAGAAATCAGCCACGAACAATTTTCAATGAATGCTCGTGACTGATAAGTTGCTTTAGATAGATTTACTGATGACTTCGTAGACATCTTTTGAGAGCTGCGGTGTTGCTGCTATTTTTTGCAACGCTTGTTTCATCTGCTTGGCGCGCTCTTGATCTACTTGCTGCCAACGTGTGAGTGGTTGGATTAAACGCCCAGCGACAAGAGAATTATTTTTATCAATGGTAATCACTTGATCAGCCATAAATTGATAACCTTCGCCATTAGCATGGAACCGATAGGTATTTGCACCAAAGCCACCAAGCAAGGCATAGCAATTGTTTGGATTGAGGATGTCAAAACCGGGGTGCTGTAAGAGTGCTTTCACTTTATCAAGAGTTTGCGGCAAGCTTGAGATAGCTTGCAGACCGAGCCATTTGTTGACGACCAGTGCTTCTTTTTGCCATTTTTTATAGAATGCTTCCAGCGCTTGCTCGCGTTGCTTGCAATCGTGATTATTTAGCGCTGCTAATGCACCCATCGTATCCGTCATATTCTGGCTTGCAGAAAATTGTTGGTACGCTAAATCTTGATATTGTGCTTTACCGGTTTCTAATAGGTAGGCTAAGCAACTATTTTTTATTGAGCGCTGCCCTACAGCTTGTTGATTATATTGATACGCCGATGTCGTGTGATATTTTTGATAATAGTTATTCAGTAAATCTTCACATGCTAACGCCAACTGCTGTTTTACAAAGTCACGTGCTTGATGAATTAATTCAACATCCGTGCCTGCCATATTAGCCAACAAATAACTTTCTGTTGGCAACATCAATAAACGCGATAAGAAACTTAAATCTTCATGCCCTTTGCTCAATAATGTTTTCACTGCCTCAATAAATGATGGATCAATAAC
>CAYXLV010000268.1:1313-3222 GCA_964465995.1 uncultured Coxiellaceae bacterium
GGCGAGCATTGCCAAGGCGCTGTCCCACGCACGGCTCATGTCGAATTTCATTGACTAAATCTTCGATCACATTAAACGCTAAAGTTTGACCGGCATTCCAACGACTAAATGCGTCGCTGTCACATTGCAGCAACCAGGCCAACTCTTCGTTGCTATAAGGAAAGTCACAACGCACTGGCGCAGAAAAATGCCGTAATAATGAAGGTACGGGTTTTGATGGCACATTAATAAAAGTAAAAGTTTGCTCAGGCTGGTTAATTTCCAATACTCGTGTACCAGCACCTGCGCTTTGCTCACCGGCCAATTGCAAGGGAATATCCGCACACTCTTCACCCACCAATCCCATTGTTAACGGCAAGTGCAATGCTTGTTTTTCTTTTTGACCGGGTGTTGATGGACAGGTTTGTTTCACGTTAAGTGTGTAGGTTTGCTCTTGCGAGTTATAATCTCCGGTGACTTGTAAGTGCGGCGTTCCAGCTTGGCTATACCACAAACGAAATTGTGTTAAGTCTTTGCCAGATGCATCTTCCATTGCTTTGATAAATTCTTCGGTTGTCACCGCTTGGCCATCATGTCGCTCAAAATATAAATCCATACCTTGGCGAAATAATTCGGATGAAATTAACGTTTGCACCATGCGAATAACTTCAGCACCTTTGCGATAAACTGTTAGGGTATAAAAATTATTAATTTCAATATAAGAATCTGGACGGATCGGATGCGCCATGGGACCGGCGTCTTCCATAAATTGTTGTGTGCGGACAACGTTCGCTGAATCTAAGCGCGCCACCGCTTTAGACGTCATGTCTTCAGTAAACGATTGATCGCGAAAAACGGTTAAGCCTTCTTTTAAAGTGATTTGAAACCAATCACGACAAGTGACGCGATTACCTGACCAATTATGAAAGTACTCATGCCCAATCACACCTTCAATACCGATATAATCACTATCGGTTGCGGTTTCAGGCTTGGCTAAGACGTACTTGGTATTAAAAATATTTAGCCCTTTATTCTCCATTGCCCCCATATTAAAATCACTGACCGCAACAATCATATAAATATCTAAATCATATTCACGCCCAAACCGTTGCTCATCCCAACGCATTGCATTTTTTAATGATTGCAATGCAAACTCACCTTGATCGGCATAACCTTTTTCCAGATACAATTGCAATTGCACATCACGCCCAGACATGGTTTGAAAAGCGTCTTCCAACAAATCAAAATCACCCGCGACCAAAGCAAATAAATAACTGGGCTTTAATGATGGATCTTCCCAATGCACCCAGTGACGGTTGTTCTCTAACTCACGAGTTTCGATTAAATTTCCATTGGCAAGCAACATTGGATATTGCGTTTTATCGGCAGTAATAGTTGTGCTAAAACGTGACATCACATCCGGACGATCAAGAAAATACGTTATACGACGAAAACCTTGCGACTCACATTGCGTGCAAAAATTTTGGCGTGATTTATATAAGCCCATTAACAATTTATTTTCAGCCGGTTTAATTTGCACCACGGTTTCCAAACTAAACTGATCAGGCACCTTCGAAATCGTTAAGTGTTCTGCATCAACTTGATACTCGGCTTCACTCAATAATTTGCCATCAATCTTTACCGACTGCAGCGCCAACGCCTGCCCATCCAACACCAACGGCGCTGCCGGTGTTTTCGCTTTAGGATTGCGTTCCATTTCTAGGATGGTTTTTACGGTGGTGATATCTTCATGTAGATCGAAATGGAGGAATACTTGATGAATTTGAAAATCTGCGGGGCGGTAGTCTTTTAAATAGATGGCGGATGGAGTGGTGTTTGTCATAGTGCTTTGCCTAAGTTGTTTTTAAAGGAGAGATATTCTAACAACGGATATAGACTGTTTAAAGAGGGGCAGCTGATACAGCTAGGC
>CAYXLV010000269.1:0-3203 GCA_964465995.1 uncultured Coxiellaceae bacterium
TTCTATTCTTTATGTCAACAAAAGTTTTTTCATAGACAGTGATTCACATCTATCGCTTACTGGTAAAAGTTCATTGAATGGTAAACAAGCGAATATATTGGTTAGCAAAGGTGGGTTAACTATTGCAGAAGATAGCGGTATTGATGCTAAAACAATCCTCTCAAAAAAGCAGACTCAACTGAATATCACCAAATCTCAATTCAATGTAGGTGAGCGGCTGTTGCTGCAGGGTAACACTAAAGTGGAGGGAGCTTGTCAATTTAGCTCAAAGGGTTTTGATCTTCTTGGGGAGTGTGAAGTCACTGACAGTTTAATGGAGACTGAAAATATCGATATTTTTGGTCAGTTGTCGTTACAAAAATCGGCTATCAATTCCAACAATAATATTTTGGTGAGGCCGCACGGAACCATGACGTTGGCGAGTTCGGCTGCTATTGGTAAAAAAATGGAATTGCAAGGTACCTTGAAAGTTGTAAAGGATGAGCGCACAAAACCAGAAACAGAACAAACTGCCCCTGAAGCAAGCAATAAAAAAGAAGATTCTAATAATGAAAAACCTAACGCTGACCAACCTACAGCGAAACCGATAAACTCCAAAGGAACGCTCACACTAGATCAGCTTGTGACTCAGCCAGGATCAAGGATTGAAGCAGAAGATGTTTTCGCATTATCGGTAAATACATGGGTTAACTATGGGGATATTGATATTCTTGGCCATTTATATGCTCGAGGTTCTGACTTTGTGAATCATGGCAATATCAAAGCTTCGCAAAGCATTGATTATGGTTTTAATACTCTCGTTAACACCGGTTATATGCAAACTCATGATTACAAGAGTAAGTCTGCGCTTTCATTAAACCTGTTTGGTGCAATTCGTGCTCACTCTCTTAAAAGTTGTGGCGTTGTTAACATCAATGCGGGCTGGGTGAGTGCCTATCATCATCAAGATCGCTCATTTTTCTCAATGAATGCAGGCTTAATAGTGCCAGATGCGCCAACGTGGTCAGATATTTTTTCAAAAAGCACTGGCTGGAGTTTAGCTCAAGCATCAGCATGCGCAATTTTGCCACGGTTAAGTACCGTGATAAATTTTGCTTATGCTGCGCAAGATGTTTGGTCCTTAGGTAACGAAATTTATCAAAACTACGATCAATTAACTTTTGAGAATTTATCTCGTATGCCGTTGTATGACATTGCAGAGCGTGTTTCACAAGTCCATAGAATCGCTGTATCAGGCATCAATATTTACAATGACTGTGCGAGGTATTATGGTGATTACAAGAGTTATAAGCGGTCTTCAAAAAAAGCAAAAAAAGATGATAAAGTGTCTAAAAGTCAGCAGACTAATCAAGAAACGCCAGACTTACAGTCATCTGATAAGCGCTTTTATGCCTGGAGTGCTGCAAAAGCAGCTGCTAATATTATTGCTCCAAGCTATGATTCCCACACATTTTGCCAAACTAATTATGGTGCGACGCTTTCTGGCAACATTAATGAGTCTAGCTTTTATTCACACAATGGCTTTATAAAAAACGCGGCGAATGCTGTTGTTATTAACTCGACCTATCAAAGTAACGATGGGCTTATTGGATCAACATTTGGCGATGTTACTTTAAAGGGTTTTTCATTGACTGATTCCGGTCAAATTATTGGTAATAAAGTGAATGTCAATTATGAGAAGGTAGAGCTCGCGGGTTCTAGTCAGGTAGAGCGTAAAAATTGGCAAATACAGACAAAAAAATTGGCGCTAAGTGGCGCTCAACCGTTTAAAAACTCTCAAGTTGTTACAGATGATTTTTTAGTGAAAAATTCTGGAGCTGGTTTTAGTGAGTTTACTGACCATTCCAGTATTGCGGTCAATAATACTGCCACCTTGCAGGGTAATTTACGACTTGATCAATCCAGCTTTCAAACTAAAGATATTAACCAAAATAAAACGTTCGAAGCGACCAATCAATCACAGGTAAACATTAGCGGTCAGCACAATCTCTCTAAGGATGGTCAGTTTATTCTTGATAATAATTCTAATGCTAAAATTTACCAGCAAGTCATTAGAGATGGTGCAGACGTTAGGGTTAGCCATCACTCTACTCATGCTGTGGCAGACAAGTGGATTATTGAAAAAAATGGTCATGCGGCTGCTGTCGATAATACTGAGCGAACTGAATCCGAACTAAAAGTGACAGGTGGCTTTTTTGCCAAGACGCTTGATTCATCCGGCATACTAGACTTAGATCATTCGCATGCTGCTGTTGGCAGCAAGGCGGAATTTTTTCCTGGTTCAAAGTTAAATCTTGCAGATGGTAGTGTGCAAGCATCAGTTATCACTGATGCGGGTGAGCTTGAGTATAGTGGTGTGAGTCAGCTCAGTGCTGAATCATATCAGCACACCGGAAATATTATTGCTAATCATGAGCGAGCAAAAGAAAACGGCTTATTGTTATCCGCAAATGTTGCAGGATTAAATGGCTCTGGTGACATTGATAGTATCGATTTAGATATTGACACTTTCTCTGGTAATGCAAGCGATTTTGCATTAGGTAGAAATACTTACAGCAACTATAAAATTGTTAACACGCTTCAATTTGTCACTAAAGCGGATTTTAATCTGCAGCAGTCTAATAATCGTCATTGTCATGTATTCTTAAAAGGCAATAAGGTTACATCAAATACATTGTTTAAAGGCGATTATAGTGTGGGTTTCACTTCAACCAGCGGTGATGTGCTCATTCAAAAAGACTGCCTGGTGAATAATTTGTTGGTGGATTCGGCAGAAAATGTCATCAATTCTGCAAATTGTAAAGCATCTAAAAATTTGTATATGAAGGCAAGGGGTAAAAATTCTGAAGGTAATATTTATAATCAGCAAGGTCATATCATTCAGGCTGATGAATTTGCTAAATTGGTTGCAAAGGGCTCGGTAATTAATCGATGTAAAGAGGAGTCTGTGCGTGGTCAATATGGCAAAGCAAAAAAATATACGCCAGGTCTTATTGGCGGCGGCTCTGGCATTAATACAGAAGGTGTTGGGCTTGTTATCAAAGCAGGGAATAAAATTATCATTGATGCCTCTGAAATTTTAAGTGAGGGAAGTAACGAGTTATATGCTAAAAATGGCTTTGAATTTACAGAAAGACATTACAATTACTATACAAAAAAAACTGAAAAAAAAAAATTAATTTGGTTTTAGTGAAAAATTTACA
>CAYXLV010000270.1:0-3189 GCA_964465995.1 uncultured Coxiellaceae bacterium
GAATTAGTTTTTAGTCGTGAAGGGTGTGCAGTAAATTTGTGCTTATTTTATAGACCTTTTGAAATAGGCGTTTTGGAGTTCTTCTACGGCGAAGTCGGGTGGTGTGACTTGCTTTTTACTAAACCAATACAAGGCAGTAAAGAGTACGGCACGCGAACTTGAGTTTAGTAATGTTAATAACATGACGCCGAAGACGCTGAGATAAGAACCAATGATAATGGTTAATTTTCCGCCAATGAGTAATGCGATAAAAAACGGTAGCATGGCAAGTATTCGTACAATGGTAATCCAAAAGGCGTGACTAAAGCGTGGTGTAACCGGGGCGCCCCATGTGTTAGTGATAAGTGCAGCCGATTCGCGCAGGGCGGCGATCGGGCGTTTGCCTTCGATGACGATGAGTGGTAGCACTAATTGGCTGGCGACAACCCAGTGTTGTCCGGCTAATAATTTATTGATGCTTTTGTATTCGCGAAAATGAGCATGAAATAAAGTTAAAACAATGCCAACGGTTGCGGCTAACTGATTCCATAAATATAAACGCCAAGCGCATCGAATGGCTATGCGTAAACTGTGTTTGCTGCTTTTAGGTTGCTTGGCAAAATCGCGATGAAAAAAGTCAATAATTGCGGCGTTAAAAAAGAAAATAATTTGGTGGGCGAGGAATAAAAAAATTAAAAATAAAACATACAGCCAAGCAAAGTGAACCCATTGCATTTTAGATAGCGGTTGTTGTAATTCTGCATAGCGATGGATGGGCGTGAGAATCACGCTTAGCAGCGCAAGATTGGCGAGGGCCGCGATAATTGGAAATACCCATAAGCTGCGAAAAGCGGTGAAGGCTTTTAGTGATTGGTGTAGTAGTTTGGGGCTGCGTCGCATAGGTTAGTTTATTGACAAGGGGTTGTTAACGTTGTAAAAGGTCGGCTTTATCTTAACATATCTATGACAGCTATGCGTGACTATACCACTAGTGATTTTGATTACCATTTACCTGACGAATTGATTGCGCAAGTGCCGCTGCCTGAACGAACGGCGAGTCGTTTATTGGCGATCAGTGCGGCGCGTCAATCTATTGAACACTTTCAATTTAAGCAGCTTACTGAGTTGCTGCGGCCGAATGATTTGTTGATTTTTAATAATACGCGGGTGATTCCAGCACGCCTTTTTGGGTATAAGGCTACCGGTGGCAAGATTGAATGCTTGGTGGAGCGGATTTTAGGTGAGCATGCGGTGTTAGCGCATATCCGTGCTAGCAAGGCGCCTAAGCCTGGAGCTGAGCTGGTTTTGGCAGATCAAATTAAGGCAGTTGTGACTCAGCGTCATGGTGACTTGTTTGAGCTGAATCTGTTGCATGATGAGTCGGTTTTGAGCTTGCTGGAGACCTATGGTTCTATTCCGCTACCTACATATATAGAGCGTGCTCCAGATGCGGCGGATAAGAATCGTTACCAGACGGTGTATGCCAAGGTCGATGGTGCGGTGGCGGCGCCAACGGCAGGTTTGCATTTTGATCAGGCGCTGTTAGCCGAGCTTCGGCAATTGGGTGTGCAGACCGCTTTTGTGACCTTGCATGTCGGCGCAGGTACGTTTCAGCCGGTGCGGGTTGAGAATTTAGATGAGCATGAAATGCACACTGAGTATATGGAAGTCACGGCTGCGGTTTGTGAAGCGGTTGCTGCTTGTCGGGCGGCGGGTGGTCGTGTGGTGGCGGTGGGTACGACCTCGGTGCGTTGCTTAGAGACGGCTGCTAAAGATGGTGCGCTAAAGCCATATTGTGGTGATACGGCCTTGTTTATTCGCCCCGGTTTTCAGTTTCAATGTGTTGATGCTTTGATTACCAATTTTCATCTGCCGAAATCAAGTTTGTTAATGCTGGTTAGCGCTTTGGCCGGTTATGACCTGATGATGCAGGCTTATCAGGCTGCGGTGCAGCAGCGTTATCGGTTCTATAGCTATGGTGATGCCATGTTTATTGATTTGAGATAAGCGTGCTACACTGGCCAAGATTTTTTGTACATTGAATTCAGTCGAGGAGTAACTATGACCCAACCGCTTATTAAAGTCCCAAGCCAAGGTGAAAAAATAACCGTTAATGATGATTTGTCGCTGAATGTTCCAGATCAGCCAATCATCCCATTTATTGAAGGCGATGGTATTGGGGTGGATATTACACCGGTGATGCGGCATGTCGTTGATGCAGCAGTTGAGAAAGCTTACGGTGGGCAGCGGAAAATTCATTGGATGGAGATTTATGCGGGAGAAAAGTCAACGAAGGTTTACGGTGACAACGAGTGGTTGCCAGAAGAGACGCTAGATGCGGTCAAAGAATATGTGGTTTCTATTAAAGGTCCTTTAACTACCCCAGTCGGCGGTGGGATTCGTTCATTAAATGTGGCATTGCGCCAACGTCTTGATTTATACGTTTGTTTACGTCCAGTGCGTTATTTTATGGGGACACCAAGTCCGGTTAAGCAGCCTGAGCTAGTGGATATGGTGATTTTTCGTGAAAACTCAGAAGATATTTATGCGGGCATCGAGTGGGCAGCTGAATCGACTGATGTCAAAAAGGTCATTGAGTTTTTACAAAACAGCATGCAAGTTGAAAAAATTCGTTTTCCAGAAACCAGCGCGATTGGAATTAAGCCGGTTTCTGCGGAAGGTAGTAAACGCTTAATTCGCCGTGCCATCCAATATGCGATCGATAATCAGCGTGATTCGGTAACCTTGGTGCATAAAGGTAACATTATGAAGTTTACCGAAGGTGGTTTTAAAGATTGGGGTTATGAGTTAGCGCGTGATGAATTTGGTGCTAAGCCTTTAGATGGTGGGCCTTGGCATGTGTTTAAAAATCCTAAGACCGGTCAGGAGATTGTGATTAAGGATGTGATTGCGGATGCCTTTTTACAGCAGATTATTTTGCGCCCGAAAGAGTATTCCGTGATTGCAACGATGAATTTAAATGGTGATTACATTTCTGATGCATTAGCAGCACAAGTGGGCGGCATTGGGATTGCACCAGGTGCAAATTTAAGTGATCGAGTGGCGTTATTTGAAGCGACGCATGGTACTGCACCAAAATATGCCGGGCAAGATAAGGTGAATCCAGGTTCATTAATTTTGTCAGCTGAAATGATGTTACGTCATTTGGGTTGGACCGAAGCGGCAGATCTTGTGATTGAGGGTGTGGAA
>CAYXLV010000271.1:0-3178 GCA_964465995.1 uncultured Coxiellaceae bacterium
TTTACTTTGGTGATAATATTGCGAAGCACTATCATGAGCTGGCTAAAAAATTACATGCCTTGCTGCCGGTGCCGTTGTTTCGGGTGGAGTTTGTTAAAAAGAAACGGTGGCGAATTGCAAAAATTCAGGCCATCACGATTAAAAATGTTCCGCCAGAGCATGAAGAATTTTTAGTCCACGCCGCCCAAGCTTATTTTCTAAAAAAACGTTTTAGACTATTAAAAAAGAAAAAATATCATTACGACTTAGCAATTTTGCACAATTCACAAGAGCCCAATCCACCATCAGATAAAAAAGCGCTAAAAATGTTTATGCAGGCTGGCGATAAACTTGGGATTAACGTTGAGCTGATTGAAAGAGACCAGATTAAATATATTGCTGAATACGATGCTTTATTCATCCGCGAAACTACAGCAGTAAATCACCACACATATCAAGTATCACGCACAGCAACCTCGGAACGGTTAGTTGTTATTGATGACCCTGAGTCAATTTTGCGTTGCTCCAATAAAGTATATTTAGCTGAGCTCTTAAAAAAACAACGCATCCCAACACCTAAGACTTATATATTGAGTCGGCAAAATTGGAAAGAGGTCGTCGATAAAATTGAGTATCCTTGTGTGCTAAAACAACCAGATAGTGCCTTCTCGCACGGCGTTGTCAAAGTCAAAACTCCAGAAGAGTTTGCTGAGAAAACGCAAGCATTCTTAAAATCATCAGAATTAATTATTGCACAACATTACATGCCAACTGATTTTGACTGGCGCATTGGTGTTTTAAATCATGAGCCTTTATATGCGTGTCGTTACTACATGGCACGAGGCCATTGGCAAATTTATAACTGGAATAGCAAAAAAGATCAGGAAGGTGGCTTTGATACGGTGCCAATAGCGGATGTACCATCATCCGTAATACAAACGGCGCTCAAAGCAATTAAGCCCGTTGGCAATGGTTTGTATGGAGTTGATATTAAGCAGGTTGGAAAAACAAATTATGTGATCGAAGTAAATGACAATCCTAGCATCGATTTTGGGGTTGAAGATCAGGTTTTAGGTGAGGCGTTGTATTTAAAAATTATGCAACATTTTGTTAATCAAATTCGGTTGGTGCACGGTTATGAGTGAATCAATTTATCCTATTTTTAGTGTTTATGGTATTGAAGTTGAGTATATGCTGGTGGATGCAAAGACACTCGATGTTAAACCCATTGCTGATAAGGTGATTACTGCGCTAGCAGGCGAGCTTAAAAATGAAGTCGAAATGGGTAAGATTGCGATTAGTAATGAATTAGTCCTGCATGTGATTGAGTTCAAAACCAATGGGCCCAGTGCATCGTTAGATAAACTGGATAAAGATTTTTACGAACAGATTCAGCGCGTTAATACGATTTGTAAAAATTATGATTGTTGCTTACTGCCAACCGGTGCGCATCCTTGGATGAATCCACATAAAGAAATGGTACTGTGGCCGCACGGTGATCGCATTATTTACGCCAATTATCATCGAATTTTTAATTGCGAAGGTCACGGTTGGTCTAACTTGCAATCTACCCATATTAATTTACCGTTTGCGAACGATATTGAATTTGTGGCATTGCACCGCGCTATTCGTTATTTGCTACCCATTATCCCAGCCTTAACGGCGAGCAGTCCGGTTATTGATGCTAAACAAAGTCTATTCAAAGACACACGCTTATCTTTTTACGGTGGTAACCAGAAAAAAATTCCAAGCATTTCAGGACAAATTGTGCCAGAAGACGTGAATTCCATTGATGATTATAAACAGACAATTTTAGTCCCCATGTATCAGGCAATTGCGCCGGATGATCCTGAAGGTGTGTTGCAACATGAGTGGTTAAATTCGCGTGGTGCGATTGCAAGATTTGAGCGTCATGCAATTGAAATTCGCGTGTTAGATACGCAAGAGTGCGTGACTGCCGATATTGCTTGTGCAGCATTGATTATTGCAGTCTTAAAAAAATTAGCGCAGCAAGCACTGCCACTTATTGCAACGGATGCGCTGCGCACAATTTATGATGCTTCTATTCGCCATGGAATGACCGCAGAGATTTTTGAGGTTGAGTACTTGCAAGCGTTTTCACCCGGTTTTACTTTGCCAACAACAGTCGCTGAAGTATGGAAAACTTTATTTGCCCAAGTAGAGTCAGAGTTGGCAGCAGAGTATCAAGCGGCACTGCGAGTAATATTGGAGCATGGTAACTTAGCAGAACGCATGCTAGCGTTTTTACAAGATGATTTTAGTCAACAAAAGCTGCATGAGTTATTTGCGTTATTGGCGACCAGTTTAAAGGATAATCAGCAATTTTTATGCAAAGTCACTGCCTAGTATTAAGTTGTGAGCATGCCAGTCGGGCTTTGCCTGCGGCGTATCAATACTTGTTGTCGGGTCATCAGCAGTTGTTCGCCTCGCATCGTGGCCATGATATTGGCGCTTATTTTGTTTTTCAATATTGCCAGCAGCAGTTAAACGTGCCTCACATTGCAGGGCGTTATAGTCGCTTATTGATCGATTTAAACCGAACGCTTGGCCATACCAATTTATTTTCTGAATTAACCCAGTCATTGGATGGAGCAGCAAAGCAGGCGATTATTGATCAATATTATCTGTCTTATGTAAATAGCTTGCGTGAAAAAATAATGCAATCAATGAAAGGACAAGCGCGAGTTTTGCATCTATCCATTCATAGTTTTACGCCGACATTACATAATGAAACGCGCAATGCTGATATTGGTTTGTTATACGACCCACAACGATCCTATGAAAAAAAGATCGCGCAAAACATAAAGCAGGCATTGCTAGCACAGGCTGACTATCATATCCGCTTTAATTATCCCTATCGCGGCACTGCCAACGGTTTAACTACTTTTTTTCGCCGCGAGCTGGGTGATAAATATTGTGGTTTAGAGTTAGAAATGAATCAAAAATTATTCACCAAAAATGGCGAAAATAAAAATTTGGCAAAGCATGTTGCTGTTGCATTGCAGCAATTGCTACGGACTTGAACGATATCGTTAATTTTTTAAAAAGGAGGATTAATTAATGAATTTACTTGGACGTTGTCGCTTTTTTTGTCTGCTGGCCTTGGTTTTTTTAACCACTTGCGCCACCGCAGCAAAATCAATCAATATCCCGATTCTTTGTTACCATAATTTAAATC
>CAYXLV010000272.1:0-3177 GCA_964465995.1 uncultured Coxiellaceae bacterium
TAACTGCTGTATGAATTTTACTTGTGGTTGCTCCACCAATCATCAATGGAATTTGCCAGTTAGCTAAACCGGCAAATGCTGGCATCACCACACCAAAAATCATAATTAAACCATGCATCGTCACCATTTGATTATAAAAATCAGGATTCATTAAACGCGCACCGGGTTCAAATAATTCCGCGCGGATTAACAGTGCCATAAAGCCTGCTGCAAAAAACATTAAACAAGAAAACCACAAATATAAGGTGCCAATATCTTTATGGTTAGTGGTCATCAACCATCGCTTGGCCCATTGCCAAGGATTTTTAGCGCGTGGATGATCATTGTGATTGAGTGCGATTCCTTCCATGTTTATCGTCCTTAATAACGTGTTGGCTTATGGTTTTGCTTGTCTGGCTTTAGCAACATCGGCAGGTTGTACTAAACCACCGGCGTCTTTGCCATGTTTATTCTTATCATCATTGCCCCAAGCATTGCGTTCGTAAGTCACTACCGCAGCAATTTGTTTATCGTTTAATTGGCTTTTAAACGCTTGCATTGCAGTACCTTGTTTGCCGTTTAAAACAATATCAATATGACCTGCTACAGGACCTGTTGTGATTTTACCGCCGGTTAATGCAGGAAACGCTGGCGGCATGCCTTCACCACCGGCTTTATGACAAACACTACAATAAGTTTCATACACCTTTTTGCCTTCAGCCATAAGCTCTGCTTTGCTCATATCTTTTGCTGGTTCAGCGCTGGCTGCTGGAGCGGGTTGAGTTTGTTCGGCCACCCACTTTTCAAAATCTTCTTGGGTTTTAGCAATCACCACAATTGGCATATAAGCATGATTAATGCCACATAATTCAGTGCATTGCCCACGATAAACCCCAGGCTTTTCGATACGAGCCCAAGATTCATGAATAAACCCCGGAATCGCATCACGTTTAACACCCAATGCTGGCACCCACCAGGAGTGAATCACATCGTTTGAAGTTACAAGGAAACGAATTTTTTTATGGATGGGCACCACTAAAGGTCGATCGACTTCGAGTAAATACCATTTGCCTTTCGGTGCTTTATTATTAAGTTGCGCGCGCGGCGTTGAAAGATTACTAAAAAAAGAAATGCCTTGGTCTAGGTAGTCATATTTCCACTTCCATTGATAGCCGGTGATCTTGATATTGAGATCTGCTTTTTTATCATCACTCATTCGCTTCAACACGATGGTTGCCGGAATCGCCATCGCCACGAGTATTAAAAAAGGAATTGCTGTCCAAACCACTTCAACCCAAGTGGAGTGTTTGAATGTTGCTGGTTTAACACGCAGTGATTTTCGATGCTTAATGAGTGAGTAAATCATCACACCAAACACAAGCGCGCCAATCGCAACACATATCCAAAAAATGGTCATATGCAATTGATAAATATCCCGACTGATCGGCGTCACGCCAGGGGTTAGGTTAAAAGAAGAATATTCTGCAAAAACGGGGGGACAAAAGAGGATTCCAAGAATGGCCAAATACAAATAACATCGTCGGGCCAGATGCGGCATGTTAGAGCTCCTTTTCTAACGAGTGGCCTTACACCTTATATATAAGGTGAAGCATTTAACGCCAAAGTATGCCAGATCAACTATTTAATTTAAATAGCATCCTGAGTAGAGTGGTCATACACCCAAGGCGTAAAGTTTTTTACTAAGTAATTAATTTCCATTTTGTACCGGTTTTGTGTAAGCCTTTATTGATAAAGCTGTAAGCAAATGCTCACAACTCCTGCGGCGTAAGTGACATTTTTTTAAGCAGCGCTGGTAGCTTAATGATTTTGAAAGATTAATTCGCGTTATTTTGTAATATTTATGCTCTCTGTTTGCTGGTTATTTTTTTATTGAAAATGACTTTTTTTTCGTCTTTTGCGGATGGTTTTAATTCACTAGAATCCTCGTGTGATTTTTTTATGGGAATAACAACAGGAGAATTATCGTGGGAATGATTGAGCGCACTAATTATGATGCGGATTTAAAAGAGTCAGAGGAGCGAGAGAGAAGATGCAGGGAGCGAGCAAGAAGAAAGCTTGAAGTTTTTAAAAACGCAATTGTTCGGGTGAAACAGCAGCTGGTGAATCAAAAAATCAGTCAGCGACAGTCCATAGTCAAACCGCTAAAAAAAACGACACTATTTAAGCCAGATGTAAACCGGAATCGGGTTTCTTATCCGTATTTTCAATTGTTAGCTAATGCAGCAAAAAAGAACGACGTTGAGTTGATGCAAATTTTCTTGGGACCCAAGTTGTATGAGTTGCACACAAAATTTCAGCGCAAGCTGAATGCCAGTGCCCGATCGTACCAACATTTAGTTAATAAGATACAGGGGTACTTTTTAGTTTATGAGCTAGTTGAAATGCAAGTTTTTCGACATGAGGCGAAGAATTTTGGAGATTATTTTCAAACGACCGCACAAAAAAAGGCGCATCTTAAAACTGAAAGTACTTTATTGCTTAATTTGCCCTTCAAAGAGTATCGCACTCGTTTTTTTTCAAAAAATGGTCCGATGTTATTAAAATCTTTCCTAACGGATATCAGCACAAAAGACTGGGATAACTTATTGCGCATGATAGAGATAAAGCATTTTGAAATAACTGCTGCAGATAAGCGTGAGTTTACAAAACTCGTTAGTGATCTGTTGTCGTCTAAAAAAGTGACGGCTAGTCAAACGGGCATAGTTGAGCTGAGTGCGATGGGCACAAAGGAAGGTAAAGAAGAAGTAACGACGGAAGAAGAGCACTTTTATGAACAGCTTGAAAAGCAGGTGATTCAGCAGGAAAGACCAGAAAGCTTTCAGCACTACGAAGAAGATTATGATCACAGCGTAGTGAAGGAGTATGTCCTGCATTCATTGACAGGAATGTGGGACTGGATTGATTTATTACACTACCTTAATGATCGGTTTTGTCACTTATCAACCCAGGCAGACACTGAAGTAGGGTGCTATGAGAAACTGCAACAAGAGTATGCCAAAGAGCGGCAAACATTGTTAAGTGAGTATCGTAAAGAGGCTGTTCGCTATTTGAAAGATAATGTGGTGAAAAAATCTATTTTGTCTGAGCTTAGTGGGCAGGATCCAGAAACAATAGTTGGGAATATTTTGGATAGTGGGATTGGTGAGTATCCGTTGAGTTTGTGGGAAAAGGAATTAT
>CAYXLV010000273.1:0-3173 GCA_964465995.1 uncultured Coxiellaceae bacterium
CCATGCGGTGACAGAAGATAATAAAAAATATTATCTAGTGCGAAGAGAAGAGGGTGCTGGGCAGTGCAAATATTTTATCAAGTTTATGGATCATCAATTTAATCCATTGCAGGCCACCGATCAGGCGATTAACATTACCGCAACCTGCACTAATGGCAATGTACCGAGTCTGATTGCCTTAGCGGATCGTAAAAATACACTGCAATTGTCACAAGGCAGCGCTGCGGTTGTCGGAGCTGAGTGTATGCTGCCGTTTACCGCAATGAAAAATCCCGTAACAAAAAATTCGATGTTGTGGAAATTGTTATCGCATCTTTCGCTAAATTTTTTGAGCTTTACCCAAGAGGACTACGGCTTGGGAGCGCTGAAGGAAATTTTGTCATTGTATAATCGTGGCGGTTCGGATGACGTCACTGTGATTCAAAACGGTTTGCTCGATATTCAGTGTGAGCGGATTGTTGCTCGTAACCCTTACCATATGGGTAGTCCATTCTGTCATGGTGTAAAAATTCAATTATGGGTTGATGAGACCTGTTTTAGTGGCGTCGGGCTGTTTTTATTTTGTAGTGTGCTAGAGCGATTTTTTGCGTTGTATACATCCATTAATTCTTTTACAAAGTTGGTGGTTGTTTCAAAAAATTTAAATAAAGAGATTTATGAATGGAAGCCAAGGGTTGGGGAAGAGATTCTCCTGTAGATAAATTATTTAGTCAGGTAGACAGGTATGAGTTTACCAAGGCGCTTTGTTTGCTGGAATTCTTAGAGTCAGCTAAAGAGCCGCCATTTGCTAGTGCAAAAGTAAAATTCAATAGTTCAACAGCGTTGAGTTTTATGGCGGCACCACTGGATTCTGTGGAGTGGGTGGTTGATAAAAGCCAGGTTGCAAATATTATTCAGGTGCAATCATCGGAATTTGGCTTATTTGGCAGTGGTGGTGTTTTACCATTCCACTATGTTGAACTGCTGCAAAAAAGAGCCCATGAAGGCGAATACGCATTGCAGGCTTTTCTGGATTTATTTAATCATCATTTATTACGGCTATTTTATAAAGCACAGAAAAAATATCGTCTCTATTATAATTTTAATCCACAACATACCAAAACAGCGCATGATATTGTGCCAAAATGTTTGCGTGCCTTGATGGGTCTGGAGAGTGCTAAAAAAGGTATTGAATCACACGTCGATGCGGATAGTTTACTTTTTTACAGTGGATTTTTAACGCAACACACAAGATCTGTGGCAGCTTTGGAATCATTAGTAGCGGCTTATTTTTCTGTTCAAGCAAAATTGCAATGCTTTCAAGGTGGGTGGCAACAATTAGCTGCTGCGGATTGCACACGTTTGACAGTTCGCGAGAATGAAAAAAATTATCACTGTTTGGGCAGTAGTGCAGTGATTGGCAGCAGATTGTGGAGCATCCAGAATAAATTTCGTTTAACCCTGGGTCCAATGTCATATGCCGATTTTTTACAATTTTTACCTGGGGCACGTTTTAATCACCAGTTAAAAGATTTGGTTAACTTATTTGCTCGATTGGAATGGGAATATGATGTTCAGTTGGTTCTACGTGCTGCTGATATTCCTGATTGTCAATTA
This sequence comes from uncultured Coxiellaceae bacterium, assembly GCA_964465995.1. Classification (GTDB taxonomy): domain Bacteria; phylum Pseudomonadota; class Gammaproteobacteria; order Coxiellales; family Coxiellaceae; genus CAYXLV01. The sequence continues at coordinate 1,597 of CAYXLV010000273.1, forward strand.
ATAACAAACGATGGATATCAGCTTGGGAGAAATACTTGGTTGTTAAGCAAAAAGCCATCACTTGATAGCGATTCAGTATTGCTGTCCCACTAAAGGAGATAAATATGGGAAACATTAATTTAAAAAATTTAACGACAAAGTTGAATTCAACTTGTCGCAAAGCGTTGGAAGAGGCTGCTGGTTTATGTTTAACGAGAACGCATTACTATGTTGAGCTTGAACATTGGTTAATCAAACTATTTGAACAGTCCGCTATTGATTGTGATTTAATTGCTGTTCATTTTAATTTAGATGCCGGGCAAATCATCCAAGAGTTTAATCACAGTTTGGAGCAGCAAAAAACTGGAAATTCGCGACCACCTGCGCTTTCACAAATTATCGTCGATCTTATTACGCGTGCATGGTTAGTGGCAACCTTGGAGTTTGGCGCACAAAATATTCGTTCAGGTCATTTAATTTATGCACTGCTACAGGATGAACAATTACAGCGTGTGATGGCCGCTATTTCGCCAACCTTGGCGAAACTCTCGCTGGCCGAACTTGCGGATGCCTGGTTAAGTCTTGCTGAGAAAAGTGCCGAGCAACAAACTGAACAGAGCGCATCACTCGCTCAAAAAAGCGCAGGCTCGGGTAAAACACCGGCATTAGATCAATATACAATCGATCTCACTGCGCAGGCAAAACAAGACCAAATCGATCCCATTATCGGCCGCAGTAATGAAATTTATCAGGTGGTTAATATTTTATTACGACGTCGCCAAAACAACCCAATATTAGTAGGCGAGCCGGGTGTTGGTAAAACAGCTGTTGCGGAAGGCTTTGCACGTTTGATTGCGAATGATGAATTGCCAGAAGCGTTGCGCGGTATTTCACTGCGGACATTGGACATGGGTTTACTGCAAGCAGGCGCAGGAATTAAAGGTGAATTTGAGCAACGTTTAAAAGCGGTGATTGATGAAGTGAAATCATCACCGACTCCAATCATTCTTTTTATTGATGAGGCGCATACCTTGGTTGGTGCCAATGGTCAAAATGATGCGGCTAATTTAATGAAACCCGCATTGGCTCGTGGTGAGTTACGCACTATTGCAGCAACCACTTGGCAAGAATACAAAAAGTATTTTGAACAAGATGCAGCACTGACGCGGCGCTTTCAAGTTGTGCATGTGCAAGAGCCAGATGAGCCGACTGCGGTTAATATGATTCAAGGTCTGGTGCCTTATTTGCAGCGCCATCATCGCGTGAATGTCCTTTCAAATAGTGTCAATGAAACGGTGAAATTATCGATGCGTTATATTTCTGGTCGTCAATTACCGGATAAGGCCGTCAGTTTGCTAGATACCGCTTGCGCGCGTGTCGCCGTTAGCCAAACGACTTTGCCACCGGTGATTGAAAATTGGCAAGCACGAATTCAAGAGCTCAATACAAAATTAAATATTATTCAAAATGAAATTAAGCAAGGATTTGCCCATAAAGAGTAATAAATTGATGATATTCATCTTTATATTGCGGCGGCGCAAAAGGCTAGAGAGCATTTAGAAAAAAAATACGCAGAATAAAAAGCGTTAATTTCAAAA
>CAYXLV010000274.1:0-3166 GCA_964465995.1 uncultured Coxiellaceae bacterium
AAAATTTTTCGCTATAATTTATATAGTTAGACTTCCAATTGGCTAGTATAGGATAAAACAAAATGAAAAATTCCATTAAATCTCTAAAAAAATATATTGAACAACTTATTAATGGCTTTGAATATATCGATTTCAGCCCACCTATTAGCCTTAATAAACTCGCATCAAAATTTAAAAAAATATTATTTGTAGAAAATGCTTACTGGAAAGAAAAACAACCTGAAGATACATGGGATAACTGGATTTTTATCCAATTTAAAACGCCAGTACAAAAACAACCCAATCCAATGCTAGGTCTAAAATTTTATGATGATAAAATTAAGTTCGCTCTAATAAAAAATTTTGATTCTCTAGCTTCTCATAACTATATATGCCAAACAAATATATTGATTTTCAATATTTGGCTTGACCACAATATACTGCTAGAAACACTATATGAATATATGCTAAAAGGAATAATAGCTTCAAACAATAAATAAAATCACCAGAAAACTTGATAGTGCAAATACGATTGTGTAAACAACTGGGATAGTAGTATGTCATTTTTCTTTATTTATCCTTGCTTCATTCAATAACCGGATTATTTCAGGAGTTTCTTTAAAGATAACAATCAACGATGACTCATTTTGGTCTAGCATAAGTCGATCATACTTACCCATACTCCTTCTATCAACTTTTATGAATATTTCTGCATTAAAGAAAAACAATTTATAACCATTCACACCGTTGTTTAGTCTTACCTTAACAGGAGGATGCAAGGTATCATCCCAAGAATCCCACCTACACTACAAAACCACCCCAAATCTGCTAATTTAGCTGTTTTTCAGCAATTAGGAGTATACAATGCCGACAATTCCAACCAGCGATCTGACAGACATTAGCCATCGTGCAAAGCGTCGCTATAGTGCTGACGAAAAAGTAGAATTAATTAAACAATGGAAAATCAGCGGTCTAAGCAAAGCCGCATTTTGTCGCCAAGAAGACATTAGAGAAAGTGCTTTTTATGCTTGGACAGCACCTAGCGTGATGAAAGAACAACCCAAGTCAACCGCCACACAATTCAATCCAGTTAAACTTGCTGCTGACAATCAGTCAGTGCAACTTTTTTCTAAGGCATCATTATCCCACTCACAGTTACTGCAAATTGAATTGAATAATGGTATTCGCGCCAGTTTTCCACTGCCTAGTAACATGGATGAAACTATCAAACTCATTAAGGGGTTGATATGAAGCTAGTATTGAATAGCACAAAAATTTGGATTGCCAACGCACCTGTTGATTTCCGTCGATCGATTGATGGGTTGCTAGCCATTATCGCCGAACAACAAGAAGGCTTACCCTTAGAAGACTCTATTTTTGTCTTCTACAATCGTTATCGCGATAAATTAAAAATACTTGGCTGGCATCGCAATGGTTATGTTCTGTTGTACAAACGATTGGAGCAAGGTCGTTTCACAGTATCACTGGATAGCGATGGCTACGCTGCGATGAGCATGCAACAATTTAGCTGGTTATTTGCTGGATTAGACTGGGTTAGTATGTCGGACTGGCAAAACGAACTCACTTTTGATGATTATCATTAATATGTTTAACATAACCGTAAAAAAAAAATCGCCAAGTGAGACTGTGTTCGCTATAATGCGCGCATGCAAGAAACCACCAAAAATACAGTGTCTATTGAAAGTTTGCTTGATGAACTCAGCGCATTGAAATGTTCTATTGAGCAAAAAGAAAAAATGATAGAACAAAATGCAACAACCATAAGTCAGAAAGATAATGAAATTCATTTCCTCAAAGAACAACTTAAACTCATAAAACACAACCAATATGCTAAGAAAAGTGAAACTGCTAATAGTCTGCAAGTAGAACTGGTGTTTGAGGCACAAGAATCAGAGGAATCAGAAGAGTCGGCTGATTCACAAGAGCCACCACAAAAAGAAACCGTCACTTATGAACGACGTAAAGCAAAGCGTGGACGTAACATTGATACCAGTCACCTCCCTCGCGAAACTGTTGTGCATGATTTAACAGATGAAGAAAAGCAATGCAGTTGCTGCAATCAAAAGCTTGTTTGTATTGGTGAAGACAAATCAGAAAAACTAGAATACATTCCTGCATTCTTAAAAGTCATTGAACATGTTCGACCCAAGTATGCCTGTCGTCAATGTGAAACTATTAAAGCAGCAAAAAAACCGGATGAAGTCATTCCTAAAAGCATGGCTGGCACTAGCTTGTTAACAGCAGTGATTTTAGCAAAATATAATCAATCTATGCCTCTATTTCGTCAATCGAAATATTTTCTGCAGAATAAATTGGATATTCCTGCTAATACACTAGGAAATTGGGTGCTGCAAGTAGGTGAAGCTTTGCTGCCTATTATACAAGCGCTACGACAGCAGCTACCAAAAACCCATGCATTGCAAGTGGATGAAACGCCGGTCAAAAATAAAGCCAAAAATAAACAGTCCTACATGTGGTGTTATTACGGTTTAGATCCAGGAAATTGCTTTGTGTTGTTTGAATATAATATTAGCCGTGGTGCACATGTGCCTCAAACAACGCTTGCTGAATTTACAGGTATTTTACAAACTGATGGCTACTCCGTCTATTCAGGATTGCGCGCCAAGCCACAGATTCACGGCGTTGCGTGCTGGGCGCATGCACGCAGAAAATTTGCTGATGTGATTAAAGTTGCAGGCACAAAAAAGCCGGGTAAAGCGCATGAAGCCATGTCACGCATACAAAAACTTTATCGTATTGAAGCACAAGCAAGAGATGAACAGTTAACGCATCAACAACGTTATGAGCTTAGACAAAAAAACGCGAAACCAATTCTCGATAAATTAAAACCTTGGCTTGAACAATCGATTGATCAGGTGCCACCTAAAAGTGTTATTGGTAAAGCTATTGCTTATGCACTTAAGCAGTGGCCGTATTTAGCTGCCTATGTTGACCATGGTGAAATTGAGATTGATAACAACCTTGTGGAAAACCAAATACGTCCATTTGCTTTGGGTCGGCGCAATTGGTTGTTCGTTGGTAATGAGCGTGGTGCCAATGCCGCTGCGAATATCTACTCACTCATTCAAACATGCATCATCAACGATGTTAATTTGCTGCAATATTTTAATACCGTTCTACCACAGCTCGCAGCTGTGCGGCGTGG
>CAYXLV010000275.1:0-3164 GCA_964465995.1 uncultured Coxiellaceae bacterium
GCAGTATTCCATTGGTGGGTGTTGCTTGAAATATTAAACTTGCATAAGTGCTGGGGATAGTGGGCCTGGTGAGTTTTGATGCGGGTTAAGCGGCAACTCTGGCATAGCCTTATTATTGCATGAGTTTGTTGCTGGTGTATTCCAACTGCTTCTGTTCATTAATTGATCGTGCAGCAGCTTTGTTCTTGACCGTGTATTGAGCACAATAATATAATCCATTTTTATCAAAGGCTATCTTATATTATTTGCAATGAAAAAAAATCACCCTAAAAAGAGTTTTCTCCATAAATTAAAAAAAAGCGAACCTCGCTTGAGTTTTCATGTCAATAAACATCTCCCCGATAATGCCAACAAGCTTAATGCTACGCAAAATAGTCGCCTTGTTAAACAGCAGGTTTTTCATTCAACAACACGCAAGCAATCTAGTTTATATACGCTTTTTCAAGAGAAGAAATTTCAAAAAGGGAAGAACCCGCAAGAGCTACTACAATCTTGTCAAAAACTACAAACAAAATTTAAGCTGCATGATCCCAAGCAGATTTTTGGCGCGGGTAATCACAAATTACTTTCGCCATCGTTTATATACTTGATCAAACCAATTAATCATTTAGAAAATCAAAAAGTAGAATTTTCTCCGCTAGGTATTGATCCAAAAACGGCTAGCACCGATATGATTGCTTATAAACCGCATAATAAAAATGAATCCGCAATGATAATGATGCACTGGGCAAACGATTGTTTAGCTGCTAATTTGCCTGACAAAGCAGTGACACTGATGCATAGAGCGCTGGGTCTTTATGAGGACCATTTTGGTTTATATCATCCTGAGGTCGCGCGGGCTTTAACTTGTTTAGGTGCGGTGTATAATAAAATTGAAAAATATGAAACTGCTAGATTAATTCTTCACTATGCGCAAGCTGTTAATTCGCCATCGACCACTGAAACGGATGAAAAAATAAATCGTTCACTGCATGAACTGCAAACACAAATGGTAATTAACCCATTATTTGATTTTCCACATTTGTATGAAGATAAAGCGATTACGCAAGAGCGCGGTCATGATCCTGAAGTGGGTTTAGAAATCAATGAGCAACTATGTCTTAATGCGATGCATTTGAACCAGTGGGAGCAAGCAAAAACAATAGCATTACAAACTCTAGAATGCCGTAATTATTCAGCTACTGCTCTTTACGTGCTTGGGCGCACTTTTGCTGCACTGGGTGATGAGACGAAAAGCATTGGTTATCTAAAAGAGCTAATAGAGCAGCGAGGTAATAATGCTGCTCGGCATATTAATGATTATTATGAATATATTACGACAGGCCATTATCGCATCTTGCTGGGAGCAACGTATGGTGTATTTGCTCGTTATCAACAGGCGTTAGAAGAATTAAATACCGGTGTCCGAATTTTGAATTATCATTCTACATCTGTAGGCAGCTACAATGAGTTTTCCAAAGACGCTGCAAGTTTAATGACAGAAATTGAAACTCACCCTTTAGCCTTAACAGCAGCGGAAAAAACCCAAGTTTATCTTAAAGACCGTTTTGAGCTATTTGGCGATAAGCTTGATATTAATGATTACATGCAAATAGGTCTCGGTGGTGGGCGACGAGGGAGGGCACGTTTGCCTAGTTGTTTTATGGGGAGTGAATACCTTTATGCTAACGACTCTTCAAGAAATGAAAAGGAGGTGTTAAATCCTACGCTGTGGTCTCATTTAGCTAAAAAAGATTTGCCAATCCAAACCAATCATTTTGTATCATTTGAAGTTGGTCAGGAATATATTAATTATTTACTCAGTACGCCATTCGCCAACATTTTTGCAGATTATGCTACAACTGCAAAATTTATTAAGCGGACCTTGGTTAATTGGCTGAAAACCCATAAAAAATCTTTAGGGCAGTTGGATACAGACTCGATTACTAACTTGTCTAGAGCTTGTTATTCTTATTTTAATGACGCTAGGTATAAGTACCAGAGTGAATTGACTACATTAAAAGACCGCTTTTATGTGGCGAGTCTTATCTTTAAATTAGGTCTTTGTTATGAAAATCAGCAAGACTTTACCAAAGTGCGTGAATGTTACAAATACGCCTTAAAGATCATGACATTTGACAACTACGATGATTACCTTTTAAGTAAGAAATTGCATGAAAATCTGCTAAAAAACCCCTATACAGAAAAAGATTTATTGTTTATCGCTGAGTTATTAACCAATATTGCTCGAGTTGATGAGTTTTGTATTTGTCCGTCCGTGCATAAAGCAAAGAATGATGTCCTTGTTTCTATGCAAATTATTAAGAATATTGATTTAAAACTTTCATATTCTGGGCCAACAATTCTAGCGTATTTTGAATGTGCTAATGAAAAGAAAAGAAATAAATTATTTTCTAAATGGACGAGCGAGCAGCCAACACATTATCAAACATTTTTTCTTTGCTTGGAAAAAAATACAAATCAGATTTATTTCTATGGTGTCGATGGCTATGGAGTAGAAATCAATGGCTATTTTGATGAGAAAGGCTGTATTGCTGATAAATATGATTTGCAAGCGATACAAAAAAGCATCCTGGAAAGTCATACAAATACTAAGTCTTTAGATATCAGCATGGCGACAAAAATTATTTTAATGCAACTCGAGCATTTACCCAGTCATCATTTTGAATACACAGAAAGAAATATCATTGTGTTGCAACGGATTTATAAAAATATCAATGAACATACAAGCAGGGTGACCTTATTAGATCAATTGGTCGCTCACTACGGAGTTATTCCTGATCAAGCGCATGGCAAAGACACTGCTAGAATGATTTTCGCGCATCGGCTACTATTTTTAGGCGTTGCTTATGGTGATGCAGGTAATTATGAAAAAGCTTATGAAGTATTAAAAGCAGCGCATGCTTATTATACTCACTGCGATGATGATCAGGATGAACCAAATTTAGAAGAAGGCATCAAAGATTTTGTTAAAGATCTTGAGTATTTTCTAGATGAAATTAGCATGCAAATTCAGGGTCAATCTGAAAAGAATCTTTTGCCGAAACGTTCTTGTCGGTAGAGCCTTACCAGGACGCGCCTGCTAATTGTCACACATGCTTATATAACCTCATGATTTTTAAAGAGCACATGTCTAGGTCGGTCTGGGTGGCTTCTCATTTAGT
>CAYXLV010000276.1:0-3153 GCA_964465995.1 uncultured Coxiellaceae bacterium
AAAAGATATAGGCCATTGCAATATAAACGATGCCATTGAAGCGCAATAGCAACACCAGGTTAATGACCGTAGTTCGCTCAAGCGCGATAAAGATGAGACTTGGCACAATAGTTGTTGTGATCGATGCTAACGCAACATACAGCTTTATTTTGCGTGGCAAATGCAATAATTCATTTAATATTTTGCGCGGACCAAATACCGCTAGTGCCACCAGGCTTGCGCATAGGTTACCTACAAATAAAACATTACAAAAAGAAATGGCGCCTGGATTTTTTAAACCATATTCACCACCCATTTCAACTAACAGTTTCACAATTGCCGGGCCAATGGCAAATAATACGGTGGCTATAAATAAAGAGGCAATGGCAAAATAGTTTTTATTCGCTTGCATAATATCTCAATAAAATAGAAGAGCTTCATGGTGAAGCTCTTCCGGTATTTCGTTACTAATAATTATTGTTGTGATGGAACTTGCTTGAATACAAAAACACCCACCGGCATTACACGACCATTGCGCTTGAAAAACTTGGTTTTAGCTTGTGTCGTTTTGTGTTTAGGGTTTGTATCTTCATCAGCGGCAAGGTAAGTTTTACCCGTATCACCGCCTGAATCCCAAGCATAAGCTTTTGCAATAACAACTGGCACCCAGTGACCGTTTTCAAATAAACGCACATTCGCAGCGCCCATAAACCAATCAGGGCTTGGTGCAAGCATGGCAACCATTGAAACGAGTGGGAATTTTTGGTTGATTGTAAAAGTTGTCATAACTGGGTTATGCACCACACCTTTAATAGGATCTTTTATTTGAATGACCTGACCGACTTTGCCTTTTGCTTTTGCAGCATTTAATTCATCATCTAAAGGATGTGGGCGGCCATGTTCTGATAACATTTCTAAACCAACCGTTGGTTTACTACCTTCTTTAAAAAAAGAAAAACCTGCTACGTGCGTTGCACCAATTAAGCCAGAGTAGTGGCCGCGTTTATCTTCAGGGGTGGTTGGGTATTCGTGGGGGAAAGTCACTTCGTTCCAGGTTGGAACAAAAATCATTTGGTAGGTTGCTGTTGCAGATGCTTTGCTTGCCGCAGCGACATTAATACAAAAAATGGCACTCACCATACTCAGCATTAATGCTAACAATCGTTTGTGATTCCTTAACATTAAGTTCTCCTTATGTAAATAATTAACACATTGATCCATTGAGGTTTTATTCGAAATACCCGAACAGTTTAGGCGCTAACCTCAGACAATACAAGCGTCGCCCACCGCAAATGCTAAGTGTTTATTTTTTTGCAAAATTTGCATAAAAAATGTGCAAACTACAACAATTTATACCCTAATCGTTAGTTGATTGCAGACCTTTCTGTTAGAATAGCGACGTCTTTTGACGGGGACTATTGCAGGAAGCGGTAGTGTAGCTTGACCACGATTGGTTATCATCACGTGAGATCCATAGGATTAGCAGGAGAACTCACTAAGGAAAAAGCAAGTTTGTTACGTCTAGATCTATATCGTTTACCCATCAGTAGAAAAGCCATCCCCTGGATTATTTGGGGTGTCGCCGGTGTCTTTTATTTTTTTGAAATTATTTTACGCATGTTACCTGGCACCATGTCGGCTGAGTATGTCAAACTTTTCAATATTAATGATACCCAATTTGGCATGTTCACTGCTTTTTATTATTTCTCTTATACCACCATGCAAATTCCTGCAGGTTTAATCGTTGACCGTTTTAGTATTAGAAAAACCCTATTTTTTGCTTGTCTTGCTTGTGTCTCTGGATTTTTATTAATTCACTCTACACGTCAATTGCATATTGCTGAACTTGGCCGTTTTATTGTTGGCTTTGGTAGTGCTTTTGCTTATGTTTCCTCCCTGAAAGTAGCTTCTATTTGGCTACCACCGAATCGTTTTGGTTTAGCGAGTTGTATTATTGATTCATTAGGTATGATTGGTGCTATGTTTGCTGAAATTGTGATTGTGCGCATGGACATTAATTATGGTTATAGCAGCTCAATTCATTTTTTATTGATCACCGGTATTATCGTGGCCGCGTTAATCTTTTTAATCTTGCAAGACTCACCTGCCTCTGAAAGTCGCCATGGTAAACCTAAAAAAGAAATTAATATTCATGATAAGAGTGATGTGATTGAGAAAGTTATTCGCATCTCTAAAAACCCACAGATATGGATTATTGGCGCTATTGGTTGCTTGTTTTACCTGCCCTCTTCTGTGCTGGGCGATGTTTATGGCATACCTTATTTAAAGAGTGTTTATCACCTCACCCGCCGTGATGCATCATTATTGATGACGACTTTTTTTGCGGGCTGGGTATTAGTGGGGCCACTCCTTGGCGCACTTTCTGATAAATTTAATCGACGTTGTTTACCAATTGTGATTACTCTCATCGTCGATACTATTTTATTTTCATTATTAATTTTCACCCCCATGTTCACGTCAATTCGCTTTTCAATGACCACCCTACTATTGATGTTCTTCTTTATCGGCGTTGCAACGGGCTCGCACCCGCTAGTGTTCGCACTTGCTAAAGAAAATTACTCCAACCGGATTGCCGGTACAGTGGTTGCGTTAACCAATACACTAATCATGTTAGGTGGATTATTATTTCAACCGATTGTAGGTTTCTTATTAGACTTAAATCACGGTAGCGTTGGAGCGTTAGGTGTTCAACACTATACAGCACACAATTATTTGGTTGCGCTATCGATTATCCCAGTCTCACTAATGATTTGCATTGTCTTAATGTTCTTTGTTAAAGAAACTGGGCATCGCTTACACCATGGGCTTATCAAATAATGGAACAAGAAAAACTGCTCGAAATTCAAGCGCAATTAGCAGAGTTGCATGAGCAACTAGAGAAACATCACCAGCTCTGCGAGCAATTAGAACAGCATGAAAACTCAGCCAAATATTGGGAAAAAATTAATTCTCTAAAAGAAAAGCTAAGCTTGCTCAAAGAACAAAATGAAGAAATCGCTAACAAGAAAGAAGAACAGAAAAAACAATTTCTTGAGCACCACTTAGAGATGATTCGTCATAATAATAATCATATTATCGAAGAATTGCGGCATCGTTCGGCACACCCTGCAGAAGCCAAAGAAGAAGTTGCCAAAGAACAAGCAGCATTAGCAC
>CAYXLV010000277.1:0-3148 GCA_964465995.1 uncultured Coxiellaceae bacterium
GCTGATTTGTAATGGATTGGTGAAAATAATACTTTATATAATCTTTATAGTCATTGTTTCCAAGCAAGCAATAGTGGTTTGTGATACTGCTAAAGAAAGATTGGTATTCTTTTTGTTCGGCAAGTCCAGTGAGTTGTTTGAACGCTACTGCGTAATAAGAGGATTGGGCAAAATAAATTTCACTGGCAATTTCATTATGGGGGATTAGATCTTTATCTAGCGGTTCGGTAAGGCCTAGCGTGGCATAAAATGATTTTTTTTCTTGGTCTGGGAGTTGCTGCAAGCTGGATGTTGTAATTTGTTCACGTTGCATAATATCCAGGTAAGCCATTAGCAGCAGGGGGGCTAACTGCGGGTGGCTTGGTTTGATAGCAAAGGAATTGATATGCCACTCGGTTGGTGAAGTTTTTGTGTGGCATATCCCCAATAATTCGCGGCTTGTGCGATGAATGATGCCAAATGCAATTTTTTTTGTTCGTAGCTCAATTCCAGTTTGGAGCTTTTCTTGCTTCAGTACGGTTTTGACAAAGTGGTATTTATCCTGCATTGATCTGACTTGGTCTATTTGCGCATGCATATTGAAGAACTGTTTAGCCTGTGAGTACTGTTGGGTTTTGATGAAGATAAATTCTACATCTTGTAATTGAAACAGTAAGTTTGTTTTTTTGCGAAGCAACGGAGTAAGGTTGGTGCCTTCTTTGTTCTGTAAGTCTATAGGAGTTTGTAGGGTCGCCAAATATTTCTGGCTTATTTCAAATCCCTTGAAAACATCAGAGTACTCACACAATTTGCGAACGGTTGTTTGAATCTCATCCTCATGAGTTTCATATTTAATAACATCCATGAGTTTATTGATAAATTTATCGTTTTTTAGTCTTTCGCTAAAGCCAGTGAGCCCTAAAATGAGGCGTGGTTTATTGGCAATAATTTTTCTTAGTATATGGTACTCGAAAGGAGAATTTTCTCCCTCAAGGCATGGCAACATCGAATAAAGCGATAGGATAGTTTTTGTATCAAGTTGATTAAAGTTTTTGAGAATGGCATTTTTTAAATTGGTTTTTTGCTCGGCATGGCTGTTTCTTAGTAGATTAAAAAGTAGGGCGTCGCTTGCATAATATTCCGTTGGCGTTTTGTCTGATCTGTATACATGTTGCGTAAGAAATGTTTCAGCATCAAAAGCACCATTTGTGTTATGCATGATTTCATTTGTTATGGTTTGGTCGTGCTCAAGATGTTTTAGAAGTGACCAAAATAGTTCAGGTATAATGGGGGGTGCATTGTGTTCTAAGTTTATTTTTTGCTGCTTGGATGTATTGAAAAGGGATCTGATTATGACAAGTAAATTACATTTTAATGTGTGAGAGAGTGGGTGATTTTTTTGCATCAAACTAGAAAGTGGATCTTTAATGGGTTTAATGGAGGTGTTGTTAAATTGCATAATACCAAGATTCATCCGATTACATGCAAGTGGCAGATGGCCTTGGGTTTCGGAAAAGTTAGTAAAAAAATATAATTCTTGGATTTTTGCGCACCAGCCAGCAACGTAAACTATCTCAGCTATCTCAGTCGATGAACCCCTTATTAGCTCCCTTGGCTGTCCAAAATAGGCGTCATATTTTTTTAAGTCAGCAGTGTCGATGCTCAGCTCAATTTTTTCAATGGCTGCTGCGTAGGGTTTTTTAACGGCCATATATTTTTTTTCAGGAAATAGTTTTTCTGATAACAGTTGCATGTAGGTTTCATAATGAGTAATAACTTGACTAGTAGAATGCAATTCCATGTCAATAATTGCTGATAGTGTTTTTGGGCTATGGATTAAGCAATAGGCAACGAATGGATGAAATAAATTCTCTTTTATTATGCCTATTAGTAAGGACCGATTCTCGGTTAATAGGCTTAGGCTTTCTTTCGTCTCTTGTGGTGACTCTTCAAGTTCTAGGCTTTTTGCAATGTTTGATGTTGCTTTTTTAAAAAGTTCAATGGTTTCTGGTGTTGGGTTTTTCATATTTGCCGTTTGCCCTGAAATGTAGATCTGGTCATTGTTCTGGGTTGTATTCTATGCGTTGATTATTAAAGTTTTCTTAAGTCAACATGCTTATTCTGATTAAATTTGTGGATTTATGGAGTTTTTTATCGATGCTAATGCGCTCGTAAGCTTGCACTGACCAGCTTTCGTGTGTGGCCTGTATCGGTATGCAGCAATAGTTCACCAAATTGATTAATCCCTTTGGCCACACCGTGATAGCTTTTCTCCTGTATTTGCGCTGTAACGCGTTTACCATAAAGATAATCCCACTGTTTCCAGTGTTGTAAGAAGCTAGTAAACCCGCACTGCGTGAATTGCAATAGCGCGTTGTTTAGCTCATTAATTAAGTTAGCAATGATCAGGTTTCTTGAAATGATTTTGTTGGCGATTGTTTCCAGGCAGGTCCATGGCTGATGAATGCTAGAGGTATCAATATTCGGGTGGTATACATTCAATCCGATGCCAATCACCACGCTGGTATTGTTTTGTGAGGTCTCGGCAATCTCGACTAAAATACCGGCCAGCTTTTTTGCATCCCAATAAATATCATTTGGCCATTTTATCTTTAACTTTGTGGTATCAACTAGACAGGTTTTTATTGCATTGATCAGCGCAATACCAACCACCAAGCTTAAGCCTTGCAGTGCATTTACCGGCTGTGGGAAGTGCCACAGTAGCGAAAAATAAATATTGCAATCGGGTGGGGAGAGCCAAGCGCGGCCATGTTGTGCTTTACCTTGGGTTTGTTGGTTGGCAATACAAACAATGTTTTTAAGGTGATGGGATTTTGCGTATTGCAGTAGGTAGCTATTGGTTGATGGGATTTTATCAAAGAGCAGAATATCATCTAGCTGCTCGCGGCTTGTTGCGGTGAGCTGTGCGTTGATGTCACTAATATCGAGTGGGGGTCTTTGGATCATCGGCGCAGTATAACTGAATCAATGCGATAGTGTTAATCAGCCTTATCTGATTAATAACGATCTTTAAAATAACATATAGCTGTTGTTGGTCAGAGCGAAGGTGGTATAATCCTCGCCTTTTACAACGAAGATTATTTAAATGATTGAAAATATTAGACAGATCGCGATCATAGCTCACGTTGATCATGTCAAAACCACATTA